>CABUVC010000127.1 GCA_902494855.1 uncultured Collinsella sp. | reverse complement strand
TGAAACAGGGAAGCTATCCCATCTCGGAACAGTTCCTGCACCTGGCAGCTTCCATGGCATGCATGAGCCTCAAGGACATCGACGCCGCAAAAGCGCATTTTGGAGCCGCTTGGGACATTGCGCGCCCCGACGGCCTTATCGAGCTCATTGGCGAGCACCACGGCCTTTTGCAGGGGCTCATCGAGGCATGCCTAAAAACGCAATACCCTGACGACTTCGCACGCATCATCGAGATCACGTACCGCTTCAGCTACGGCTGGCGGCGCATCCACAACCCCGATTCGGGCGAGGACGTTGCCGACGATTTAACGACCACAGAGTTCACCATGGCCATGCTCGCCTGCCGCGGATGGACCAACGCCGAAATCGCACGCCATATGGGAGTATCGCCGGGCACCGTCAAAAACCGCCTATCCGGCGTATACGCAAAGCTTGGCATCGGCACACGCGCCGAGCTGGTCGCGCACATGTTGCGTTAGCGACCGGGCTGCCAAGCGCATCGAACGCGTTCCGGAACCCGGCGCTTCGCTCGATCAATTTGGACATTTTGACCCTTGAACGGCACTACCGCCACGAAGCGTCTTCTCGCAAAATTGGATTATTTCCACCGATATTTGCGGGATGGGAGCCCAAGATGCTTAATCGCCGTTCGTTACTTGTTGCTGGAGCGTCCTCGCTGGCGAGCATTATGTTGCCTCGCGTGCCGGGAAGCGAAAATGCCTTCCTGCTGCCGTTCGCGCCCACCGCGGCCTATGCCGACGAAGAAGACCCCTTCAAGGTGCTCGTTCTCTCGCGCACCATGTTTGGTGTGGTCGTGGTCGACGTCGCCAACAAGAATACGCCCATCGCAGGTGCCCAGGTCACGCTCACATCGCGCTATGCCGTAGGCAAGCAGCTCACCGCCACGACCGATGACGAAGGCACGGCCATCTTTGAGGTCGCCCCTCTTTCGGAAGGCTACGTGGACGAGGCAACGCTCCTTGACGCGTACGACTTTAACGGCGGCATCTCCATTAGCATGGCGGGCTACCGTGATGTCGAGATTCCCCTTGCGCGTATCCAGGGCGGCACCGCCATAACCGCGCCCACGCGTCCGCTTTCCGACGGCGAGCCGTACTTCCGCCAGCTCACATTCGACGAATGGGACATCCAGTACGCTGATGCCACGTTCATGGCATTGCCGAAGGACGACACGGCAAACGAGCAGCCCGATACGCACGCCTTTACCGTTCAGGCACATCTGCCACAGGGCGGGCAGGCAACATTGCATATCAATAAAGTGATGCCCGCTGCGGGCAGCTCAACCGAAACCGTCACGCAGATTGGTCAGATCAAGGCCAGCGCATCGGGCGCGGATAATCTGGCGACGTTCACACTCGAAGACAAGTTCCTCGATGCAGCGTCGAGCCTTCTGGAAGAAGGATGCAAGCTGCGCTTTGTCCTCGACTACCAGAGCAAAACCTACACGCTCTCCTCCCCCATGGCCGTTGTCACCGCGCCGGCGGCAAAGGCGGAATCCGGATCGACCACTATCGTCCCCACCACTATGGACCAAGAGATCACTCCGTTTGATTTCCCCGCATCGTTTCCCGGCATCGGTGGTAATAAGTTCACGTGCTGGATGCCCACATTTCCGATCCTCTTCGATTTCTCGTTTGCTGGATACGTGCTGTTTGGTGGAGGATACAAACCAGCCAGCTATATGAACGATTCGGGCAATCCGGATCCGGAGTACTGGAAGAAATCGCCGCGCGAGTCGGGCGCCAAGCAGGCAAACCGCTACCTCGACGAGATGGAGGGGAAGTGGAATCAGTACAAGAGTATGAGTGCCGGTTCGGGCACCGATCCAAGAAACACCAAGCTCCTTCGCCACCATTGCACGCCGCTGTTCACGATGGATATCGCCACACAGCTGTACGGCTCGCTTGCCTACGATTGGGTGGGCAAAACCTGGGGTAACAACAACGACCCCGCATACGGCAATATTAAGGCCCTCTTCCAGGTAAGAACCGACCTCAATTGGACCGAGCAGTTTACCCTAGGACCGGTGCCATTTTTCCTAAACGTCAACCCTTGGGTGCTGGCGAAGCTGGCGCTCGCTGTGGGTGCCCACACGCACGGCAGCGGCGCGGCGTTTTTTAAAAACATTTCGCTCGACTATTCAAACACGTCGGGCTCGTTCACCATCCAGATCGGGCTTGCCGTCACCTTTGGCGCCGGCGTTGCAGGCGTCGCTTCGTCTGCCGTGCGCGGTGCTGCATCCCTCACGCTGTTCATTGGGTACGAGAAGGCAGATGGACACCAGCTTCCGCGGCTGCGCGTAGGTGCAGACGTCGATGTCGATGTGATACTCCAGTTCGTAATGTTCAAGTGGACCACCAAGGCTTGGTCGGGGTCGTGGCCCACACTCATCGATTCGTGGAATATGTCGGTGAACAATGGCGACCAGTATGTACTCCAGCGCTCTGAGCTGGCATTGGGTGGAGATACGCCTTATACGCTGGATGCCTGTTTCGGCTCGGCCGGCAACGCCGAGGCAGGTGGTGTGCCGCAGTTTATCGCATCGGCCACCATCGTCACCAATTCCGAGCTGCTCGCACGCGCCGAGGTTGCAGCCGCCGCGATAAACGTCGCGCCTGTCGTGCGCGATTGGGATCAAGCGGTCACGCGCATTGAGCTCGAGGCGGATGCGGAAAGCGACGACACGGGACAGGTTGAGCATTTCGTCCACGCACTGATGGAAAACGACGAAAACGCCGCGCCGATGTACGAGTACACCTATATCGGCCAGGCGGCGAACGCCGTTGCGGACCCCAACGCCAATTCTGCTGGCGTGTCGGAGGACGAGCGTGGCGGCATAAAACCCTCGAGCGACAACGTGCTGTTTTCCGGCGTGCTCAGCGAAGCCCACATGAAGCTAACGATGATTGCCGGCGTAGAATGCCTGTTCCGTATCGCCTCGGCGCGCTACGGCGACAATGGCCGCTCGCGCCTGGTGGTGCACACAAAGGCAAACGGCACGTGGTCCGCTCCCACGCCCGTGGACTTCCCCCTTGGGTTTGGCGAGGGCGACGTGGGGCGCGACGGCATATTCGATTACGACTTCGACGTGGTGGAATATACAGACGGGAGGGAAAACCAGGACGCCTACGTGCTGCTGGTCTCGGGCGAGCGCCCCGCCGGCGACAACACCCTTTTCGATACGGCGAGCACATCCGGCATACTGTCCGTTGTGCGCCTGCGCATAAGCAACGACGGAGTTCGCGTGATATCGCACACGTCGTGGCGCAGCATCTCGCGCGGCCGCCTTCAGGAGGATGGCTACCATTGCCTGCAGTGCCCGCGC
Organism: uncultured Collinsella sp.; assembly: GCA_902494855.1. Lineage (GTDB taxonomy): Bacteria > Actinomycetota > Coriobacteriia > Coriobacteriales > Coriobacteriaceae > Collinsella. The sequence continues at coordinate 1,575 of CABUVC010000127.1, read as the reverse complement.
ATCACGGTAGGCAAGACGCTGGTCGACGGACGCCTGTCGGGTGCCTACCTCCACCGCCGCGGAACCACCGCAGAGAAGGCGCTCGGCAGCGAGGCCGAGGTTGCGCTGGAATGCTTTACCCTGTGGTCGGATGATTTGGGCGACAGCCTGACGTTCCGCCAAGTTCTTCGCTTTCCGCAGGCACCGTCGAGTATCGAGCTGAGCGAGCCCGAGAATATCAACGGCAAAATGGTGGTGCCCGTTGCGTACGAGACCGCAGACGGTTGCGGCTGCGCATCGTACGCCGTGATCGGCCAGTCCATTGCGGGCTGGGGCGTTATGCCACCAGACGCCACGGTGCCCCATGCGGTGCCGTGGCCACAACATTCGGGCTTTTTGGCCACCGTCAACGAGCAGCTGCAGCATATTACTTGGACGCGAGGCGCATCGGCATTTGCAACGCAGCCCGTGGGTGCCGCAGGCTGTGGCCCGGCATCGTTTAGCGTAAGCAACAACGGCAGGTGCGCGCTCTATGTAGAGAACACCGATGGCAAGGTGGGGCAAACCTACGACGAAGAAGGCAACCCGGTAGCAGTGATGGGCAAGCACTTCCGCATCTTCGCCAGCACCTTGGCAGGCGATCTGTTCACGGAGCCGTTCGTGATGTGCGAGCTGGACCATCCCATCGATCAGATAACGACATTTTTGACGTCGGGAGGCATGCTCTCCGCGCTCGCCACGCACATTGTGAGCGCGGAGAAGAGCGAGGCAGAGCTGCACGGCATCGAAGTGCCTCTGGTGGCGTGTGCCACTCCGACGGGCGCGGTCGCTACCTCGGGCGCGGTGGTGCCCGGAGCAGCAGGCGAATCCTTCATGGTCACGGTGCGAAACGACGGCAACACTTTGCTGACTGCCGGCACAATCGATCTGTACCGAGAGGGCTCCAGCCAGCCGTTCTCCAGCGCATCCATCGGATTCGGAGCGAACGCACGCATGGCTTCGATCTACGATCCAGAGCTTGCCGAAGACGCTTCGGCCAACGACATGGCACACGTAAAGTACGCGCTCGAGACGCTGGGCGCACATTTTGCAACGCACCCGCTGGTAGCCGACAACGGCAACGCCGTGCTGGCACCGGGTTGCACGGCACAGTTCCGCATGAGCTTCGCCATCCCCGAGAGCTGGAGCGACGAAGTGGGCAAACGCGTCACGCTGTATGCGAAGGCGCGTAATCTGGTGGCGCTCGATCCCGTAACGCTCGAGGAGATCCGACCGGGCGCAAACTCGGCGCTGAGTGCCGTTCTGCACGAGCTTCATGTGCCCGACGCGGCATGCGAACGCTCAGAAGTTCAGGTCGGCGTATGCGACAGCGCGGATACGACAGGACTTCACGACGCCCCAATGACGGTAGACGGCGATGGTGGCTCGAGTGGAGGTGGTTCCGACGGAAGCAGCTCCGGTGGCGGCAGTGGCTCTGGCAGCGGCAAGGATCACGGCAATAACAAGCGCTCCAGAAAAGCGGGCGCGCTTGCGGGCACGGGCGATGTCAACGCTCCCCTTACGGCAGCCGCTGCAGTACTCGCCGCGGCAGGCGCC
>CABUVC010000126.1 GCA_902494855.1 uncultured Collinsella sp. | reverse complement strand
TTCATATGCCGACTCATCGATTTGCGTTCAGCCGCAAGCCTCTCCGATGCCGAGCGCACCACCGAAGACGCCCTGCGACGGGAGCCGTTGGTCAATTGGGATGAACTGTTCACCGTCAAGCCGGCCGGCTAGCAGCTAGTGATCAGGGGTAGTGCAGGCACATCGGGCGATTCGACACGGGCGGCAAAGCCCGCCTCGGTCAGCTCGATCACCTCGGTAAACGTCACGTCGAAGAATTCCTCGGTCAGCAGGCGGTATGGCGGATGGTCGGGCTCACCGGGGTTTTCGCGTACAATCTCGTGCATGACGCCGATGGTCTTGAGCACATATTCTTTATGGATGGGATACTGCCCAAAACGCGTCGCAGCGGTATACAGGCGATCGGTCGCACGCGGAATGGAAACGATGCCCAGCGTCTTGCCAAACCAGTCAAAATCGCCCTGCTTTTTAATGCGGAATTCCTCGCACGGCTTGCCGCCGTGTGCTTCCAGATACTGGTTCACACGCGTGTTCCATACCGTGTCGGCCACCAGATGCGACCAGACGCCCAGTGTTAAATCGAGCAGCGACTGCGCCACATCTTCGGACGCAAGCGAGAACTCACAGGCGCCGGGACCGTCAACCGGCTCGGCATCCCTGTAGCGCTGAGGATAGTGCACACGGTTCAGTCGCTCGCGCTCCTCGACAATCGAGGTAGCCTCAGCAGGTTCGCCCGCGGGTGCGCCTTTAAGCAGCGGCGCCACATAGGTATCCCAGAACTCGTGCTCGCGCGGCTTAGGGATAGGCTCGGGGTTTGCAAAGTGCGTAATGCGATACGGAATGGGATCAGCGATACCAGGGACCATATAGCCCACGAAGATATCCGGAACCACGCAGCCAAACAAAAAGGCATTGCGGTCGCGCACGCTATTGGCAAGCGCGCCGGTGCGCTCCAGCAAACGCTCCGTCTGAGCGATATGAATGTTCCAGCTTGGCATAGCCACCCCCATAAAAACCTGGATAACTATACCATCACGGCAAAGCCGCGCGGGCCGCTACGCACGCTCTACGCAGCAACTATTCCGCAGCGCCGCTCTCGGTTCCATACGACGACACCGGCACCTCGACCACATGGTGATATCGATCGATATAGATGGCGCGGGCACCCAGGCGTCGTACCAAATCCTGATGGTGCGTGCTCATCAAGACCGTCTTACCGGCAGCAACATAGGCCAGTAGAAAGTTGACCACGATGTCGCACGAGTCCTCGTCAAGTCCGTTGGTAGGCTCGTCGAGCACCAGGATATCGGGGTTCATCGACACGACGGCAGCCAGCGCCACGCGCTTCTTTTGCCCGCCCGAAAGCTGATAGGGCGAGGCATCGACCAGATCGGCAACCTGGAACAGCTCCATGGCATCGCGCACGCGGCGCTCGAGCTCGTCTGCCGGCAGCCCCATCTGCGCGGGACCAAAAGCAACTTCCTCGCCCACCGTAGCGCAGAACAGCTGGGCGTCGGCATTTTGAAACACAAAACCTACGCGCTGATGAAAACGCTGAGCGGCCGCGGAATCCTTTAGAAACGCCGCGTCGATCGCGTGCCCGTCAAACAGGTATGCCCCTGCGTCCGCGAGTTCAAGGCCGTTAATAAGGCGCATAATCGTCGTCTTACCGCAGCCGTTGGGACCGAGCAGGGCAACGAGTTCACCACGATCGACCTGCAGCGACACACCATCGACAACCGTATGGCCCGCATAGGAGAACACCACGTCGCGCAGCTCGATGAGCGGCGTGGCCTCGGCGCCGCCCGCACCGTTCGTGCCCGCCGCACTATTCATATCGATCGTCAAAACGTCGCCCTTCCCTAGTTGCATCCCCAGCCGGAACCAGCAGCGCCTACAGCACCGCGCACAACACTGCCAGCAGCGCCACGCCGGCCGCATAGACCGCATCGCGCCAGCCAAACCCGGCGCGCGCGGCAGCCGGATACGCACCGGCAAAGCCGCGGCAAAGCATAGCCTCGTCCATCGCGCGGCTGCACTCCATCGCCTTGATAAACGTCATGCCCATGATACCCGCCAGCGAGTCGGTGCGCGAAAAACCCGCAGGCGCGGAACCGACGCTGCGCAGCATGACCGATTCGCACAGATCGTGCGCCGTGCGTCCCAGCACCTCGATATGCTTGAGCGCCATATCGAAAGTAAAGATGACCTCGTCGGGCAGGTGCAGCATCTTAAGCGCCGCCGACATGCGGCTCCAGGTGAGCGTCCACGAAACACCCAGCACCAGCGACACGTTAATGAACGTCTTGAGTGCAATCTTGAGCATGGCGCCCGTGGCAGAAGCACCCAGCAGCAGGGCAGGCAGCGCCAGAACCACGGCAAACCCCGCGGCAGCCAACGCCGGCACAAAGGTAGCGCGCAGCCCGCGTACGGGGCGCACCGCGACCAGCACCAACGCGATCGCCGCCATCAACATCAGGTACAGCGGGCTTTGCGTCAGACACACGCACAGAACGCAGACGAACATCCCCACCAGGCGCACCGGAGCCGAAACGCAAGAAAGGGCGCGGTCGACCATCGACCCGCCCTCGTTCGCGCCTCCACCCAGGCGAACCCGCTCAAGCAGGCTCGCCAGGTGCAGGACATTCTTTTGCATTACACGATGCCGAGCCCCCGCGGGCTCGTAACACTGCTCGACCGCAAGCCAGCTAGGCAGCTCGACCGTCGCCATGAGCACCGCTTTCCTTGACCGTCAGCGAGACCAGGCGGAATGCGATGGTGAGCACCGCCACGCCAATCACGCCCGAAAGAATATACATCGCAGCCTGGCCGGCAAAGCCAAGGCCCTGTTCCTCGGAATAGGCCTGCAGATAATCGCCCGTGGGCAGGGCATCGGCAAAGGTCGGGGTGTCGAGGCCGACTGAAGCCTGCAGGCTGTCGTCGCCAGCCTCCTGAACGGCAGTCGCGGCGCCCTCGGCGTCCCACTCGCCCCAGGCGTCACCCGTGGCCAGCAGGCCCAGCGGCGTGGCCACGACAAGCACGGCGACCAGGATGAGCGTGGGGACCAGCGAGGTCTTCTTGGCGGCAGCGCCCTCGGCGGCAAGCTGGCCATCGGCGGCTTCGGGGCCGACGATAATGCTCGGCGCCGTCTTCTTAATGAAGCCGTAGATGGCGGCCGTCGCCACGCCCTCGATCACGCCGGCAACCAGCATATGCGGGATCAACATGGCCGGAATAGCCACGGACAGCGGGAAGGGGCAGTACAGAGGGGCGCCCGAAGCGTTGGTGAAGAGCATCGGCTGAATACCAAACTCGATTGCCGCGCACAGGGCCGCCAGGCACAGGCCGACCCAACCGCTCACGATGGCAGAAACCGAGGTGCCCCAGCTCTTGTCGTGCAGACGGCTGTTGAGCGCACGGAACACGATAGCAGCGACAAACGGCAGCACAAAGGCCATGTTAAAGCAGTTGGCGCCAAACGACAGAACGCCGCCGTCGCCAAACAGCAGCGCCTGCAGCGCCAGAGCGACCGAGACAGCGATAGCCGCGGCCTCGGGGCCCAGCAGCAGCGCGATGAGTGCGCCGCCGACGGCGTGACCAGTGGTACCGCCGGGCAGCGGAACGTTGAACATCATGAGCAAGAAGGAGAATGCGGCGCAGATGCCCAGGAACGCCATATGCTCGCGATCGAGCGTGGCGCGCACCTTTTTGATGCAGTGAACCCATACGGGCACCATCGCCACCGCCATAACGGCATCGGTCTGCGGGGACAGGTAGTTATCTGGAATGTGCATATACGCCTCCCGGTTGCCGGCACATGGGATTGCAGCGCCGCTTGAACCATTTCATCAGTGTTACGAGCTAGATGATTCGTAACACGCCGCAGGCTATAATAGCAAAACGGCGCGCCGCCACAAAAGCAGCACGCCGTTATGTAATGCGCGTGTCATATATGCAGGGTCAACGGTGCCTTATTCCGAACACCGCGGTCACGCAGAGGCCACAGCAACCGCCATCAGGCCCTACACTCCCATCGCAAATCCTAGCCGCGGACCTCGCCGTTTACGCCCTTGCACACCTTGGTGACAATCTTCTGGTGCGCCTTCTCGACCTCTTCGCTGGTGAGCGTGTGGTCATCAGAGCGATACGTAAGTGCGAAGGCCATGGACTTCTTGCCCTTGCCGATGCGAACCGGATCGCGGTAGACATCGAACAGGCGCACGCCCTCGAGCAGCTTGCCGCCGGCACTCGTAATACGACGCTCAAGATCCTCGCAGGTCACAGTGTTGTCGACCACGATAGCAAGGTCGTGCTCAACGGCCGGGTACTGCGAGAACTCACGGTAGTTCTCCTGATTGCGGGCGCCCTTGATCAGCTTGTCCAGATCGAGCTCAAAGGCAACGACAACCTCGTCAATGCCCATAGCCTCGCGCGCCTCGGGGTGAATCTCGCCGACCCAGCCCAGCACGGTGCCGCCGGACAGAACCTCAGCCGCACGGCCCGGCTGCAAAAAGGCATAGCCCTCGCCCTCGACGGGACGGAAGCGGACCTTCTCGATGCGCAGCTGGGCGAGCAGCTCCTCGACAATGCCCTTGCCAAAGAAGAAACGTAGCTTGCGGTACTTCATGTTCCAAGACTGCTCGCTCCACTGACCCGAGAGCACACCCGCCACGGACTTGGTCTCCTTGGGCAGGCTGGCGTTCTCGCGGCCGTGGAACAGGCTGCCGACCTCGTACAGGTGCACGTTGGGCGTGCCGTGGGCCTCGTTGTAGGCTACCGACTGAAGCAGGCCCGGCAGTAGCGAGCGGCGCATCTCGGTCTGCTCGGCCACCAGCGGGTTCATGAGCACCACGGGGCAGCCGCGACCCTCGGTGGACATGCCGATTTTCTCCAGGTCGCCCGGGGCGGCAAAGCCAAAGGTCGTGGTCTCGTTGAGGCCACAGGCGCGCAGGATCTCGCC
>CABUVC010000125.1 GCA_902494855.1 uncultured Collinsella sp. | reverse complement strand
TCGTTGCGGCGCGGCTGCGCCTATGGCACTTCAACATCATTGTCGCAGCCCCGACCCGCGGTCACGAGCGGGGGCTCCTATCTTTTTAGTGCCCTCGGATTGGGTCATAGTGTCTGTCGGTACCAAAGCATCGGTGTTGCCTTGATCCAAACCTACCAAAAAGGGACAGGTTTATTTTGGTCGGTTTTATCTGGGCAAACGTGGTCGTCTATCGCAATATGGTCGTTGGGGACGTTCTTGTTTGACTAGTCGTTTAAGAACGTCCCCAACGACTACATAGCATGAGAGTGGATAATCTCCCGGTTTGAGCCTGCATTCAAGCTCAAAGTGGGAGATTATCCACTCTCATTTGTTGTATGTCCGAAAATCCACGCTCGTTTAAATTCTGCCTACATTTGCAGGAACAGTTCGTGGAGGCGGGTGTCTTCGTCGAGCTCGGGGTGGAAGGTGACGCCGAGCTGGTTGCCTTGGCGGGCGGCGACGATGCGACCGTCGACTTCGGCTAGGGCCTCAGTGTCGCCGTGCACTTCGACGATGCGGGGCGCGCGGATAAACGTCAGCGGCACCTCACCGTCGATACCGCCTACCTGCCCCTTGGTGCGAAAGCTGCCGAGCTGTCTGCCGTAAGCATTGCGCTCAACGAGCACATCCATGGTTGCCAAGCGCGGCGTCCCCTTATCGTCGTGGGCGGCAAGATCGCGCGCCAACAGAATCAAGCCGGCGCAGGTGCCCAGGACGGGCATGCCCTCAACAATGCGGGTGCGAAGCTCATCGAGCATACCAAGCTCGGCAAGTAACTTGCCCTGAACGGTGGACTCGCCGCCGGGGAGGACCAGGCGGTCAAAGTTCTGCTGCAAATCGGCCGCCTGCCTCATCTCGATACAACGTGCGCCCAGCTCGGACAGTCTTGCCTCGTGCTCGGCAAAAGCGCCCTGGACCGCCAGCACGGCGACCGTTTGGTCTGCATAATCGCTCATGTGCGATCCTTTCTGCCGGACTAGCGTCCGCGCTCCTCCATGATGATTTCGATCTCGTCGGCGTTGATGCCCACCATGGCCTCGCCCAGGTCCTCCGAAAGCTCGGCGATGAGCTTGGCATCGGTGAAGTTTGCCACGGCCTTGACGATGGCGGCGGCGCGCTTGGCGGGGTCGCCGCTCTTAAAGATGCCCGAGCCGACAAAGACGCCCTCGGCGCCCAGTTGCATCATCAGCGCGGCGTCGGCAGGGGTCGCTACGCCGCCGGCGGCAAAGTTCACAACGGGAAGCTTGCCCGTGGCATGGACCTCGCGCACCAGCTCGACCGGAACCTGCAGTTGCTTGGCTGCCTCAAAGAGCTCATCATCGCGCAGGGCAACAACGTCACGGATCTGCTTTTGGATCTTGCGCATGTGACGCACGGCCTGAACGACGTCGCCCGTGCCCGGCTCGCCCTTGGTGCGAATCATCGTGGCGCCCTCGGCAACACGGCGCAGTGCCTCGCCCAGATCGCGGGCGCCGCAGACAAACGGCACGTCAAACTGGGTCTTGTCGATGTGATAGACGTCATCGGCAGGGGAGAGAACCTCGGACTCATCGATGTAGTCGATCTCGATGGCCTGCAGGACCTGCGCCTCGACAATGTGGCCGATGCGGCACTTGGCCATAACGGGGATGGAGACAGCTTTTTGGATGCCCTTGATCATCTTGGGATCACTCATGCGCGAGACGCCGCCTGCGGCGCGGATGTCGGCCGGGATGCGCTCGAGCGCCATGACGGCGCAGGCGCCCGCCTCCTCGGCGATGCGTGCTTGCTCGGGCGTGGTGACGTCCATGATGACGCCGCCCTTGAGCATCTGCGCGAGCTCGCGATTGAGTTTGACGCGATCGGCCTTGCTGGTCTGTTCTGCCATGGTTGCTCCCTTGGTTGGCATGTGCATTGCTTAACGGAACATCCTATCGGGGAGCTGGGTATGGCGAAATACTCAGTTTTCGAGATAATAACAAGGTCAGACTAATGCCAGATTGAATGATTCAATAAGGTCAGGTGATAGACCCATGCTTGACTACAATTTGGAAAATCGCGGCGAAGCATCGCTTTATGAGTATGTTTACCAGCAAATTCGCGATGATATTGTTGCTGGCCGTATTGCGGCGGGGGAGCATCTGCCGTCTAAGCGCGCCTTTGCGAGTCATCTGGGTATCAGTGTCATTACCATCGAGAATGCATATAGCCAGTTGCTTGCCGAGGGCTATATTTGCTCAATGCCGCGTCGTGGCTACTACGCGTGCGAGCTCCCGGATGCGCCGGTTTTGGCTTTGGCTGCGGGGGATATCGACCGAGATGCTGTCCCTGTTGGTCCCAGCGCGCATGATGCCATGGGGCAGGCAGAGCGATTCGACGCACTTTCTCCTTCCGCTTTGGAGGCGGCGCGGCTTTGGCAAAGTGCGCTACGGGCGACGCTGACGTCCGAAGACGAACGTGAAATCTTTTCGCCCGCACCGGCGCAGGGCACCGCTCGACTGCGACGTGCGATTGCGCGCCATCTGCGCGGGACAAGGGGCATGAATGTCAATCCCGACAATATCGTTATCGGTGCGGGCGCCCAGCTGCTCGATACCATGTTGGTTCAGTTGCTTGGCGCGGACAAGGTGTATGCCGTCGAGGATCCAGGCTATTTGCGCTTGACGCGCATCTATCAGGCCATGGGTTGCGAAGTGCGGCATGTCCCGTTGGATGCTGAGGGCGTGGACTTGAGCGCGCTGCAGAAAACCGGGACCGATGTCCTTCACCTGATGCCGTCTCATCAGTATCCGACCGGTCTTGTGACGAGCATTGCACGTCGCTATGCGTTGCTGAGCTGGGCCGCCGAGCGGCCAGGTCGGTATCTCATCGAAGACGACTTTGATTGTGAGTTTCGCCTTGCCGGCAAGCCGATTCCCGCGCTCGCGTCGATCGATGCCGCCCAGTCGGTTATCTACACCAACACGTTTTCGAAGAGCCTTTCATCGGCGTTACGTTTGGCGTACATGGTGCTGCCCGATGAACTAATGGAGAGGTTTAAACGCAACCTTGGTTTCTACGCCTCGTCGGTAAGTTCTGTTGATCAGGTTGCCTTGGCGCGTTTGCTGGAATCGGGTGATTACGAGCGACATGTGAACCGCGTGCGCGTTCGTGCTCGTGGGGCGCGTGATGGCCTGGCGGCGCTTGTACGGAAAACGTTTCCGGCAGGGGAAGTCTCGATCGAGTACGCGGACGCCGGCCTTTACTGCGTCGTGGCCGTGGAGTGTGACGCGGGCGGAAGCTCTTTTGCACGGGCCCTCACGCGCTCGAGCATCCCTTTTATCGATATCGGTGACTGTTTTTGGTGTGCCGATGGCGCATCTGTCCCTGAAAACTCAAGTCAAATTCTTGTTCAGTATGATGATCTGAGTCCAAAAGTGCTTAATACCTTGGAATTGCAGCTAATGGGGGCGCTCTGCAATCTAAGTGAGTAGACTTTTAGCACTTTGGCGACCAGACAGTTTTGTAACAAGCTATCTACCTGCGGTTTTGAAAAGCAGGATGACCGGCCTGCTCGGGATGTTCAAAAAAGTCTACTCACTTGCCGCGCAAAGCTTCTACATGAGAAAAAATGGGGTTTTCAACAGGGTTTCGTCCAGCTCTCGGCAAGCTTTTGGCCAGTTGGGGAGGGCTGTTGAAAACTTGGCAGTCCGTTCGGCGCCATTTTTGGTGCGTTCGCGCCAATGCGTGACTGACTGGGTTGAAATTCGTGTTTTCCTGTGCCTATGAAGGATCTATTTTGTGACATATCGGCTTTTAAGTACTGGCGTTTGCCGCCTCAGGTCCGCGCTTTGTGTCCGCCGCTTCCACGGCCGGAAGAAGACCGGCAGCGATATGACCTCGTCCGTAACCCGACGGCTGCGGTTGCGCTCGGCTTCCCGTTGTATACATTGGTTCGGACGAGAAACAAGCGGACTTGTCCTGTCAGCATTAGACAGCGGCTGTTTCTTGGTGAGCTCCCCAGGGAATCCGTGCTGGAAACGGAGCATGGGTTTTTGGTTACGTCTCCTCTGCTGACGGCATTCATCATGTCGCGGCATCTGACGGATCTTCAACTTCTTTTGGTATTGGCGGAGATGTGTGGCCTGTTTGCGGTGTGCGCTCTGCCGGCGGCACTTGAGGCGGAGCTTACGCGTGCAATTGATTCGGGCGCGATTTCGACAACGTTCGGTTGGGTGCGCTGCCCGTCCGAGGACGGCACCGCCTCAAATTTATGGCGTCGAGACGCTTTGGTTTTGGGCGGAGACCTTGACCGTTTTTGTTCAGATGTTTGCGGGATGCGTTACGGCAATAGATTTATAGCGGTATCGCAACTCGTTCCATTGGGTGCCGCGTCGCCTTTTGAGGTCGAGGCGTATTTGCTACTTGCACTGCCGCGATCCCTGGGAGGCGAAGGTTTTTGCGGCATAGAGCTCAATGTCGAAGTGACGTTAAGCACAAGTGCTCGAGCGATTGTGGGAAAGTCCCGTGTGTATATCGATCTACTTCTGTCTTCGCCGGACGGCAGGCGACAGGTGGCCATTGAATGTCAGGGAAAGGCCTCGCACGGACGCACAGGGGATGGCTTGCGTGACGCTGACCGCATGACGGCCCTTCAGGCCATGGGCTATGATGTACTTCTCCTGACACACAGACAGATATCCGATGAGGATAGATTCCGCGCGATCGTTAAGGCCGTATGCAGGATGCTCGATGCTGAATATCGTGATAAAAGCTCGGATGAGCAAAGGGCTGAGGCATTACTCCGGTCTGAACTATTCGTTGACTGGACAAAATTGGGAGTAATTGACGGAAAGACGCCCGTTAGACACAAAACAACTCGATCGTGGACGGTTGGGGAACTAAGTGAGTAGACTTTTGGCTTGATGGCGACCAGGCCGTTTTGCAACAAGTCATTTACCTGCGGCTTTATAAAGCATTTTGGACGGCGTGCTCGGCAAGTTCCAAAAAGTCTACTCACTTGGTTTTTGACGAGAAACC
>CABUVC010000124.1 GCA_902494855.1 uncultured Collinsella sp. | reverse complement strand
GGTCAGGTTGTCGGTACGGTCCTGGTCGGTACCGGCCTTGATGGACATCTCCAGCGTCTCGCTCGTCTGCTTAATCAGACGCTTGATCATGCTGTTGACGTCTTCCTCGGTCACATCGCGACGCTCGTTGACCTCGATGTTCTTCACTTCGGCCTTAACCTGGCGAATGATGGACAGGCGAACCTTGTCCTTAGCCTTCATGGCTGCGATCATTTCCTTCTGCAGCTCTTCGTTGGTCATCTGCAAATCCTCCTCGATAGCGTGGGCGGCACTCACGCGGGCACCGCCCCATGATTACTCAGTCGTCGACGAATTGTCGGTCGAACTCTTGGTGACGCCCTTCAGGCTGACGTTGTACGGCACGTCCTTGGGCATGGGGTTAACGGTGATGTCGGCGTCCTTCTTGTACTGCTCCAGCCACTCGCTGTACGCAGTGCTCTCTGCCTGCGTCTTCACCACGTTGGAGACATACTTCTTGATGTCCTTGGGCACCTGTTTAATGTCATCGACCTGGCTATCGACATGGAAGTAGTCGGTGCACTTGATGATGTGGTAACCATACGTCGACTCGACGACGTCGCTCACGTCGCCCTTGTTAAGGCCTTCGAGCGCCGCCTGATAGCTGTCGACGAAGGTGGTGAGCTTGTCCCAGCCCACATCGCCCTTCTTCTCCTTGGAACCGGTGTCGTCGGAATACTGCTTCACGGCGTCTTCGAAGCTCAGCTCGCCGGAGTTAATCTTGTCCAGGCACTCCTGCGCCTTGGCCTTGGCGGCAGCCTTGTCCTCGTCGGATGCGTCGGAATCGACCTTGATCAGGATGTTCGACGAGCGGCGGGCATCGTTGTACTTCGACAGGTTCTCGTTGATGTAATCGACGATCTCGCTGTCCTTGGGCTTGCTGGTGGGCGCCACGGCTTCCTTGAGCTTTTGCTGCGCTAGGCTCTCCTTGAGCGAGCTCTTATAGGTGTCCTCGGTGTAGCCGTAAGTCTTAAGGGTCTTCTTAAAGGTCTTGGCGCCGCCCGCGCTCTTGCACGCGTCCTTCCAAGCCTTCTCGACTTCCTCATCCGACACCGTCACGCCGTTTTCCTTCTGCGCCTGCTGAAGCAGAATCTGCTGCGTGTAGGAATCGATGAGCTGCTTGCGGTACTTCTTGGGCGTAAGGTCGTTGTTGACCAGGTACTGCGCCCAATCCTTGTCCTTGGTATAACCATAGGACGTGCGCATGCTCATGATCTGCTTGGTCACGGTGTCCTCGGTGAGGTTGGTGCCGTTGATGGTGGCAGCCACGCCACCAGTGAGCTTATAGCCCGAGTTGGCGCTTTCGGTCTGCGACATCAGGCCGGAGCACGCCATGGCCGAGACGGAGAGCAGCATCGCCAGCACGCCGATGACCACCAGGACAATCTTGACGGTCTTGGACACATAGGTCTTGCGCTGTTTCTTGCGAGAGCTAGAGGCGGCGCGGGACCGTTGCTCGGACGCCGGCGCGACCTCGGGGTTCTTTTTCTTATTTGCCATGTTTGGCCTTTCGCATCACGAATCGAACAAACGCCATTGTGTCACAACGCAGCCCCCGCGACACGCCTGGTGCGTGGGAGACGGGTTAATCTGCACCATTTTGGTGCAAAGGGGACAGGTCTGGCAGTTGACAGTTAGGGACGTTCCTTTTCTGCCGACAGTTAGGGACAGCCCCCAAGTGCCGGCCTTAAAAGTGGCGGCGGATGGCGTCGACCATGCCCTGCGGCGTGGTCTGGCCGAGTACATCGGCTGCAGCGTCGGCATCCATAAAGATATTCATAAGCGCTTGCAGGGCCTCGACCTGGCCGCCCGGCTCGGCAATGCCCAGATTGATGATAATCTGCGCCGGCACCGGGGCGCCCATACCCGCCATCGCGTTGAACGTCACAGGGGCAGCGAGCTTTACCACCGCGATATAGGGCTTGGCCACAAATCCCGGATCGGTATGCGGAATGGCGATGTTTGCCGCCGGCATAGCGAGACCCGTGGGATAGGCGTCCTCGCGCGTGCGGACGGCGTCGAGCCAACCCTCGGCAATGTAGCCGCGCGGAGCGAGCTCGTCCTCGAGCTGCGCAAACACCTCATCCGGCGTCGCACACTCCCAATCAAAAAACACCAGCTCGGGCGAGAATAGCATCTCGGCGTTATCCGCCATACCGTCCTCCAAAGTTGCATGAGGTTCACATTGCCCCATATGATAGCGAAACGAGGCAGGCAAGGTTAGTCGAGGATCCCGATCATCTCGAGTGCGCGGGCGGGCGTCAGGCACACCTCAGGCATTGCCTCCAGCATGCGTCGGTCACTCGTGACTACGTAGTCAACATCTGCCGTCTCGCCCGAAGCAATGATGAGGTTGTCTTCAAGATCCGGCATGCGCTTGCCAAGCATGCGCGCCATCTCGCACTCTGCCAACGAAAGCGGAGAGGCGGTCGCCACCTGCATCATGTGCTCGATGCAGGCCCATGACGCCGAGGCAAATGACACGTTAATCCCATTCGCATTCCGCCGGGCTAGACGCCGAGGCAAAATATAGAACACGTCCTTTGCCGTCGTCGGCGCGTACAGAAGGTCAATCTTTCCTGCCTCGGCAAGCTCCACCAGGTACTTCGCTTCGTCGAATGCCCCCTCTTGTAGGTAATAATCGAGCCAAACGTTCGTATCTACCAGCAGACGCTTTGCCTCAATCATCGGCAATTCGCCTCCATGTCGGCAATCATCGCATCGTACATATCATCGCGTACGGCATCCCAGTCTTCCGCAGACGATTCAGCTGGCGCAAAATCCGAAGCGCTTAGCCCCAACGAGGAAAAAGCTAGGCCACACCCCTGCTCGGCAAGGCTCTTCGCGCGGGGCAGCTCACGCTTATCCGCCAGCATAAATCCCGGCAACGCTTGATGCTCGACAAGATAGACCCACAGCGCGCGAATGGCATCGCTCGGCCCCAGCCCATTGCGAGCTAGGACCGCATCGCCACCAGCCTTGAGCATAGGATCGATTCGCGTGTTGAGCTGCACCGTTGCTGCACCCATAGCGAGCTCCTCTCTGCTTGCTAGCAGTATAGCAAACCTGTTAGGCCACACAAAAGGGCCCCGTCCACGTACGGACAAGGCCCTGTCAGATTGGTAGTCTCGAGAAAGTTGGTGTAGCGCCCGATCCGAAGCGAATCGGCCTGGCGTCCAAGAACCTAGAATACGGTTGATGCCCTATGCCGCCGACCGGCATATGAAAGACAGCGGGCCAAAAGCCCCATGGCTTCTAGCCCGCAGAAACATCGATGTTTCCAAATGATCGCAGCTTGTGTTTCAAGCGCTTTTCTACGCTACCGGCGGATGCAAATCCCAATCGGGAAAGCAGTTTGCAAAGCCTGAGAGATTTTGAGTCAAAACATTGTTCTCAGCTTGCTTCAGTCGCTCGTCCTCTTCAAACAGACTATCGAGCTCGCTCAATGCATCGAAGTCCTGCATCGCGGCATCGTTATGGTCGAAATCAGTCACTTCATCAGTCATCTATTTCACTCCATTCATGGTTATCGAGTCAATCCTATCGGCTAGGCAACCTTATCGAGCTTAAGCAGGTCGCTGCGCTCGGCCGCCGCTTCCTTCGCGCTCTTCCACTGATTAAGCGCCAGATCGATCTCGGAACAGCCTTCCTGGATCCGTTTGGAGTATTTGGCCTCAATCTCTTCTGCCTCCGCAGCGCGCTGCTTGCTCGAGAGGCCCGTCTTTACTAGACAATAGCCAGCCCCCGCAAGAAGCAGAATGCCAATAACCTGGTTTACAAACGCAAAGAAAGCTACTCCCAAAACAGCGAGGACAACGGCCGCTATCTTGTGGCTCTTGTTGCCCTTCGCAACCTTGACATCAAGCTCAGCGAGCTCCTTTTTCTTCTCTTCACCGACATAGCGAACATAATCGCCGCGCAGCGCATTACCCTCATCGCCGGTAACCGCCCTGCTTGTCCATCCGTCGAAGTCAAGGGTGATCGCCTGCGGAAATTCGGGGATATCGCTCTTGCGATACCGGTTGAAACCACCGTTGATATAGGAACCCAAAAACTGAATCGCGGTCTTCTTCTTATGCACATCCACAGACGCACTCTGGTCGCGCATCGAGCGTGTCATCTGGTCGATGATGTTCATCGTCTGCTGACGCTTCTCATCGCGGCGACGATTGACGAGCTCTCGGGCGCGCTCTACGTCTCCGCCAAATGCCTTGACCGCAAGAAGATACTCCTCCTGGCGGCGCAAATTTCGCTCCTTGGAGTCATCGGAGTTAACGAGCTCCATCAAATGCCTGTCAACCTGCTCGGCAAGCGTCCTCTCGTCAACATCAGAAGCCTTGAGGTCGGCGAAGTCATTGGAGATGCTCTCGATTGCCTCGACTTTTCCGAGATACTTATTTATGTAGTCAAACTCCTTGACCACCACCTTGAGCGCCGGATATCTCGAGCTCATATCCTCCTCGTAGCCGGTAAAGTACTCCGCCCATGACTCTGACTGCTCATTCTCGAACTCAGGGCTCTGATTTCTGATCTGCTCGATCCAGCCCGCCATATAGTCGTCGCACAGGTGCTTTTCGTCGGTTCCGAAGATGCCGTTGATATAGGCATCGATGTAGACCATCGCATCGGCATCGATGCGGGCGGCGTTTTGCGTCGAGAAGTAGCGCGCTAGCCATTCGTAGCACGTAGCCGTGCGGTTATTACGTCTGCAGATCAGAGCCATCGCAAGCGACGTGTGCTCGTTGTCACGTTTGACAGCCTCACGTATTGCGCGCTCCGCAAGATCTCGGTTGTTGTTGATCCATGCCGCAAGGGCAACCAGGACAGGCGCCAGCCAGTAGTCCGGGGTAGAAATCATTAACTCCTCGGAGACCGTCGAAATCGTCGCCTTGCGCACGAGCGCTGCATCGGTTGCCTGGAGAATACCGACCATGGTGTTTCGAACCACCGAGTAGTTGCCGAACTTCTTGTCCATCTCCTGCCGGACGCTCACGAGCTCCGTAGTCGCCTGCTCAAGTGCGGCGGTACGACGCTGTTCGAGC
>CABUVC010000123.1 GCA_902494855.1 uncultured Collinsella sp. | reverse complement strand
CGTCATCTATGACAATCAAATTATACCCAGCCGCCATGCGTGCCGCCTCGAGCAGCGGCTCGGCATTTTGCCATGTAGCCTTGTAGCCCTACGCATAAACTGCCTGGTTCCAGCTCTGCTAGATGTAGCTTGAGATAATTATGCAACCTTGCATAATTCGACCTTGCATAATCTTGGGCGTGCGTCACGCTCAAGGACATGTATATCGACTGAGGTAGCGTGTCCGCCCCGCTTGCTTGCCCCGCGCCGTGGTACGATTTTTGAGTTTGAAAGTCCCGTCGCGCTCCGGCTGCCCTTGCAGCTTGTCGCGCGGCCGCACGTAAAGGAGCCATCATGGCCGGTATGAACATGCAGCAAATGATGAAGCAGGCTCGCAAGATGCAGGAGCAGCTTGCCGCCGCGCAGGAAAACCTTAAGTCCCAGACCGTCGACGCCTCTGCCGGCGGCGGCATGGTCAAGGTGACCGTTAACGGCGAGATGGAGCTCGTCAACCTCACCATCGACCCCGATGCCCTCGATCCCGAGGACGTCGATATGCTGCAGGACATGATCATGGCTGCCGTCAACGAGGCCGTCCGCGGTGTCAACGAGCTCGCCAACAAGCAGATGGGCGCCATCACCGGCGGCCTCAACATCCCGGGCATGCCGTTCTAAGACACGCATATATGAGTGCGAATCACAGTCTGCAAAAACTGCTCGATGAGCTGGGTCGTCTGCCGGGCATTGGTCCCAAGTCGGCCCAGCGCATCGCCTATTACCTGCTCGAGGCCGATGCCGAGGAGGCCCGCCGCCTGGCCGAGGCCATCCTGGAGGTCAAGCAGGAGGTCCACTTTTGTAGCCGTTGCTTTAACTACGCTACGGCCGACGAGTGCTCCATCTGCCAGGACCCGATGCGCGATACCACTCAAATTTGCGTGGTGGGCGAGCCGCGCGACGTCCAGGCGATTGAGCGTACGGGCAGCTACCATGGCCTGTACCATGTGTTGGGCGGCGTGATCAGCCCCATGGACAAGATCGGTCCCGAGCAGCTGCATATCCGCGAGCTGCTGGCGCGCCTGGGCCACGAGGACATCCACGAGGTCATTATCGCCACCAACCCCAACATTGAGGGCGAGACCACGGCGAGCTACCTTGCTCGCACCATCAAGCCATTGGGCGTTGAGGTATCGCGTCTTGCGAGCGGCCTGCCCGTGGGCGGCGACCTTGAGTATGCCGACGAGCTTACGCTTGGGCGCGCTATCGAGGCCCGTCGCACGATCTAGGCGGCGAGCCTGCTCCTGCCGTATGTCTTCATCGCGACGCACGGGGTAGCCATAATTTCCCCGTGCGACTGTAAGTTTGTTGTGCAACAAAGATGCTTTGTATCCGCTTATCGCATGGATGCTTCCACTCGCATCCTTAATTTGCCCATTCGTTGCGCAACCTTTTGGGTTCGCTGATACACTCAAATATGGATTCGAATGAATGCGCCGCTCCCGAGCGGCGTGTTTTTGTTGGAGGAGAACGCATGCGGCCCGGTGGCACTCAGACAAAGCGCGGCGCCGCGGTGCGCATGCGACGCCGACTGGGCTTGGCGCCGCGGGCGTACGCACTGCTGTCTTGCTCGCTGGTGCTGGTCATAGCTGGCGTTTCTGCCTATGGCATGACCGTGCCGTCCATGATGCAGGCACATGCCGCACGCGAACCGCACGTGGGGCATGAGGTCAAAAGTGATCTGGGCACCACGACTGGATATGCTTGGGCAAGTGTGGTCGCGCATATTGTGTTTGGTACCGATGATGCGGACGGCGCCGAGGCCCCGGACAACGAAGTCACGCTTGCCAATGGCAAAACCATCGTGCTCACCAACACCAAGATCATCGATCGGTTGTCCAACAATAGCGTGGCGGCAACGGTGAATAAGGTCGAGCAGCAGAAGGAGCAGGACGCCCAGCAGTCCGGAAAGCCCGGTAGCTCGGATACTTCTGGCTCCGGCTCGGATTCGTCGAGTTCGGGCGGCGGCTCTGGGTCGGGTTCCTCTGCCGGAGGGTCTGGAAACGGCGGCTCGACGGGCGGCAACGCTGACAACGATGCAAACTCCGGTGGCCTTTCCGCTGCTGAGGAAGAGAGCATTCACAGTTGGCTTGTAACCAAGTACAACATGCTCGACGGCTATGTTTCTCGTGCCAATGACGTGGTTTCGACCTATAACTCTACGGGAGATCCCAGGCCGTGCGACAGCCTGGTCGGGGAGATGTTTGTCATTCGAGCCGAGTTCGGTCGTCAGACATTCTCGCCCCGGTCAAAGTGGTATCAGCAGTATGCCAATCTGTGGGGCTGTTACACCAACCTATGTCAATGGGTCGGCCATTACGGCGATGATGACGTTGCGCTCGGTAACTTCAACAATAACATGGCGGCGCTTGCCCTATGATGACCGATCTTGCATCCACCACACCACAATCGCTCGGTCGCGATCCCATGGTCGGCCTGCGCCTGGCGCGTGTCGACGGGTTTGAGCCGGCCATTGCGCTCGGTCAGGACGAACTGCCTGCCTATCTGCGTCGTTTTACGATGCTGTTTGCCGACGATGCCACCATGCGCCGTGGCGGTATCGGCCGCGTGACGCGTGCCGTCAACGCCCAAGGCGAGGCCGTAGCACTCAAACAGCTCATCTTGCCGACGCGCGATGAGTTTGACGACGATGCCGCCCATGAGGCGCTGGTCGCCAAGTTCAAAGCGGCATTTCGCGAGGAATATGAATGCCATCGCGCCCTTTCAGGCCTTAAGGGCTTTCCCCGTCTCTATGGCTGGGGCGAGGTCGACGGTGTGCCTGCAATTGTCATGGAATGGGTCGAGGGCGAGACGCTTGCCCGCTTGCGTTCGCGACTTGCCGTGGACGATGCCGGCCGCCTATCGCCGCTTGTGGCGGCGCGTCTGGGTCGCGACCTGTTCGATCTGCTCTGCCGTATGAGCCTGGTGGGCGAGGGCTTTGTCCATCGCGATATCTCGCCCGCTAATATTATGGTGCGCACGGCGCGTCTACCGCTTGACCGGCAGCTTGCCGAGGGCACCTTTGACCTGTGCCTGATCGACTTTGGCTCGTCGCTGGCGCTTGAGCCTGCGTCGGCCGTGGCCGGTACCGGCGGCAAGGCGTCGTTTACGGAGCGCTATGCCACGCTGCGTCGCGCGACGGTTGCCTACGCCCCGCCCGAGATGCTCACCGACGATATTCCCGACCTGCGCGCTTTGCGTATGTCGCCGGCGATCGACGTCTATGCCGCAGCAAGCACGGTTTACGAGCTCATTGCCGGCGCCGCGCCATACGAAGCCGCGCCGAGCACTTCGGGCACCTCGGGTTCGCGCAAAAAGACGCGCGACATCGCCAGCCCCTACCGTCTCAAGATGGACACGCTGCCCGACTATCCCATTGGTGCCCATGCGCCCGGTTGCGATTTGACTCAGCTGCTTCGTCGTGAGCCCGATGTGGCGCTCGCTGCGGCCGAGCAGGCCCAGCAGCTGGGGCTTGAGCCGGATTCCGAGGAGCTACGCGATGCGCTGGCGTTTGTCGATGCCCAGCTGTTCAACGTGGTGATGGCCTGTCTGTCCAGCCATCAAAAAGATCGTCCCGAGCCGGCGGCGGTCGAGGCGGCGCTCTCGGCGTTTTGTGACCACTATGCGCAAAATGTCGGTCGTTCGCTCCGCGGCGAGCCGCTCACGCCGTGCCCCATGGATGCGTCTGGCCGCGCGGTTCGTCGCGCGCTGATGGTCGGCGCGACGGTCGTCTGTGGCGTGGTTTGGGCTGTGGTCGTGGTTTCGGCCGCGCTGCTGGCGTCGGGCGCTCGCGTGACGGCGACTTTGGGATCGCTCGTGTGGTCTGGGTCGCTACCGGGTATTATTGCCGCACTGGCGTTGGCGCTGCCAGGCATAGCCGGCGTTGCCGCGGGGGCACTTGCGCGCGATCGGCGCTCGGGCTTCCTGCAGGGTGTGCTTGCGCTTTCTGCCTGCGAGGTTCCGGTGCTGGTTGTGGCTGCATGTAGCGTATTTTCCCAACGCGCCGTGATGGGCGGCCTTGTTGCCGCTCTGGTTGCAACCTATACGCTTACGTGGTTTTTGCTTGCGATGGGCTTTGCCTTTGAACTTCCCGTTTCGGCACCGCGACGCACAAAAGTCCAGATGGCGACTCCGCTTGCCGGTGGAGCCGCAGCTGCCCGTACTTTTGGCGGACCTGTCGAAGTATCGTCCGATTCTATTTCTACGACCAAGGAGGCCTAGGTCATGGCATCTCAAGTTGAGCTCACCCCATGCGGGGCCATGTTTGACATCTTTAAGCGCGCGGCGCATCTGAGCCATATCGAGCTGTGCGGCTTGGTGCTTTCGTCCCGTCCGCTCGCCGACGGCCGCAGCCCGCAGAGCCGGGCCGCCGATCGCTCTTGGGTTTCCCGCTTTATCGTTCGCGCGCCGGTCGGCACGCTTCAGCAGCGCTACTTTGCCGAATACGGTACCTCGGCTGCGCGTATTATGTCGCAACTGGCCCTGCGCCAGCGCAATCCCATGGACTCCACGGCTGTGATCAATATGGTGTGCGGCCCTGCAGGTGAACCGATGGTACGCGCGCTCGAAGAGTGTCACCAGGACACGAATCTCTATCGCAACGCGCTCGATCGCCTGTCCCAGGCGGCGGAACTCATGCCCGCCGAGCGCGCCGAGGCCGTGCTGGTGCTGTTTGTCGCCGTCGGTTGTTCGGCGGATGTGCGGTCCTCGGTGAACTATGCCATCGACTACGCGAACGCGACCTGTGGCGGAGGCACATCCACGCCGCGTTCGCTTGGCATGTCGATGACCGCAGGCGAGCGCGAACCCGCCCCGGCGCACCCCTTGGGCTTGCTGCGCGTACAAAACAGTTTTGTCGTGAGCGCCCCGCGCTGGATTCAGCCGAGTGAGCAGGGTGTTGAGATTGGCGCGCTGGCCACTGGTGAGGGCGATATTACCGACGTCGGCGACGATGTCTCGGCCCGCCATGCCCATATCTGGTGCGATGCTCAAAATATCTGGCACGTCGAGGACTTGTCGTCCACCAACGGAACCGTGGTGGTAAACGGGGCCACGCGCGT
>CABUVC010000122.1 GCA_902494855.1 uncultured Collinsella sp. | reverse complement strand
TTTGCCCCTTCCTTAGCTTGATTTACTCATCCATGAGATAGTAGTGACCCAGTGCGTCGGCACCCAGAATGGCGTTTGCAACCATCTCGGGCGTCACCTCAAACGGCATGTTGCACATGGTGTCATCGGGTGCGCAGGCGGCCTCGGCAACAATCATGGCCTGCTCGCGCGTAAGCTCGGCAACGCCAAGTTCCTTCATCGTGACCGGCAGGCCCAGCTCAATGCAGAAGCCCAAGACTTCCTCGAGTTTCTCAGTCGGAGCATCCTCGAGTACCAGCTGGACGATAGTGCCAAAGGCGACCTTCTCGCCGTGATACATGCCGTGGCACTCGGGCAGCATCGTCAGGCCATTGTGGATGGCATGAGCAGCAGCAAGGCCCGAGCTCTCAAAGCCGATGCCGGAGAGCAGCGTGTTTGCCTCGATGATATGCTCGACGGCAGGCGTGAGCGCACCCTTCTCCAGCGCGACCTTGGCCTTAACGCCATCGGCCATAAGCGTCTCGTAGCAGAGCTTGGCAAGCGCCAGACCGGCCATGCCGCCCTTGCCGCCAGCGCAGGTGCCGCCGTCGGCATCGTGCGTTGCCTGGGCCTCGAAATAGGTTGCGAGCGCATCGCCCATGCCGGAAACCGTCAGGCGCACCGGGCTCGCCGCGATAACCGTCGTATCCATAAGGACAATATTGGGGTTTGCCTTAAGGAAGAGGTACTTGTCGAACTGGCCGTCATCGGTATAAAGCACCGAAAGCGCCGAACACGGGGCATCGGTCGAAGCAATGGTGGGGCAAATGATAACCGGGGACTCCAGGTAGTAGGCGACGGCCTTCGCGGTGTCGAGGATCTTGCCGCCACCGACGCCGACGACGATATCGCAACCGTTGTCGCGAGCGAGCGCAACCAGGCGATCGACCTCGCCCTTGGAGCACTCGCCGTTAAAATCCTCAAACAGCAGCTCGGCCTTAGCCTCGGCAAAGCCGCCCTCGATCTTGGCACCGACGCGCTTCTTGCCCGAAGGCGTCACGATGACGAGGGCCTTAGCGCCGAGCGGCTCGACATAGGAGCCGAGCTTGGCCAGCTCGTCCGGACCCTGGATGTACTTGCTGGGGCTATTGAAAATTGCAGCCATAACTATCCCATTCTCTAAAAGAAAAAAGAAAGGGGCTCCGTACAGATACGTGCGGAGCCCCTCGTTACGATAACAAGAGTCGATTAGAAATCGATGTCGGTGTCGTAGTAGCAGGCCTTGAGGATCTTCTCGAAGTCGGCAGCCTTGGTCTCACGCGGGTTCTCGGGCGTGCAGGCGTCCTGCTCGGCGTTCGCGGCAATCTCGGGCAGCTTGGCGAGGAACTCCTCCTCGGAAACCATCTGCGGGTTCTCGGCGTCGACCTTCACGCCACCATTCGCGTAATCCTTGATGGACTGCGGAATGTTGAGCTGGTCGTTGAGGTCGCGGATCTTCTGGACGAGCGCAGCGATGAGCTCCTCGTTGGTCTCGCCGGGAAGGTGCAGGATCTCCTTGGCCACGTAAGCGTAACGCTCGGCAGCACGGGGATCCTTGGAGTTCCACTGGATGACCTTGCCCAGGTACATGGCGTTAGCGGCACCGTGGATGATGTGGCCGTTCTCGAAGGCAGCACCGGTCTTGTGAGCCATGGAGTGAACGATGCCGAGCAGGCCCGAGGAGAAGGCGATACCGGCGATGCACTGAGCCTCGTGCATGTGCTGACGGGCCTCATGGTCGCCAGCATAGGACTTGGGCAGCCACTCGACGATCTCGCGGATGCCGTGCAGAGCGTTGGCGTCGGTGAACATAGAGGCGCAGGTGGAAACGTAGGCCTCCATGCAGTGGGTCAGAGCATCCATGCCGGTGTGAGCGCACAGCTTGGCGGGCATGGTGTAGGTGAGCTCGGGGTCGACGATGGCGACATCAGGGGTGATGTTGAAGTCGGCCAGCGGGTACTTGATGCCCTTTTCGTAATCCGTGATGACGGAGAATGCGGTGACCTCGGTAGCAGTGCCGGAGGTAGAGGAAATGGCGCAGAAGTGAGCCTTCTGACGCAGCTCGGGGAAGCTGAACGGCTGGATAATGTTGTCGAAGGACTCCTCGGGATACTCGTAGAAGACCCACATGGCCTTAGCGGCATCGATGGGCGAACCGCCGCCGATAGCAACAATCCAGTCGGGCTCGAAGTCGCGCATAGCGGCTGCGCCCTTCATGACGGTCTCGATGGAGGGATCGGACTCGACGCCCTCGAACAGCTTGACCTCCATGCCGGCCTCTTTGAGGTCGGCCTCAACGTCCTGCAGGAACCCGCCGCGGCGCATAGAGCTGCCGCCAGAAACGATGATGGCCTTCTTACCCTTGAGGTTCTTCACCTCGTGGCGAGCGCCCTCACCAAAGTACAGATCGCGAGGATTGGTAAAACGTCCCATACTGTGCCTCCTAAACAAGCCCCTCTTAGACTTGCGTATATAACGGAGCACCCAATTGGCTCCGTTAGGACCGGTTTGCGCGTTGCCGGCGATGACAATGCGCGATGTCTAAACGTCTCAACGCTCAGACAAACACTATTTTACCGTTCTGGTTGGTCAGTTATTCACCTAAAGCCGCCAATGATGAAACGTTTTTTCTATCCCTGAAGACCCTTGTGCGGCATCCATACTCCCAAGCTGGGCAAACGTTTTATCAAGGTTGACTACATATCCCGGGCAGGACCGTGCCCCTCCAAAATATGCACCGTTCGCCGCCAAAAATCGACCGTTTGCGGCACCGTGATACCACTCGGTCGTCCAAGGTGCCGACATTTGTGCGACATCCGTCTTCGTGGTGCAAAGGTGCAAGTCCAAGTGCGGCACCCCCGGTGTGCCACATGCGGGTAAACTAGAACCTTATATAGAAACATTTGAACCCTAACCGCAGCAAAGGAGGCCCCATGGCATTCGATCCCATTCAAGAGGATTGCCATCGCCTCGTTCTTGAGGCCTTGCGCCGCGACAATATCCCGCTCACCGACGGTGCCGCCGTAGAGCGTCTGATGGAACAATTCACCCGCAACCCCGCACCGCTCATCGTGCACGACCGCGACCGCGCCGGGCACCTCATTGCCAAGGTGGTCGAGGCTGTCGACTACCGCATTCCCTTTATCCCTGACGATACCCAGGCAGAGCAAGAAGAGGCAGCTGCCGAGAACATGCTCCGCGAGGCAGCCGCGCTCGACCCGACCAACTGGGACGCTCAGCGCATGCTGACCGCCCTCACCGCCGGCTCCAACGAGGAATACGTGCAGTATCTGGTGTCCAAGTGCGACGAAGTGGAGCACGATCTGGCGCTCAAGACCGCCTCGGCGCAGGACCCCTACGAGCGTGAGGCCGCAGGCGACCTTATGCGCCGCCCCTACCTGCGCTGGCTTGCCGCCTTGGCATCGCGCGCGCTCATTAGCGGACGCTACCGCATGTCGCTCGAAGCCGCGAATCGCAGCTTGGACTTTGCGCCCAACGACCCCGCTGGTGTCCGCCACACCGCGATGCTCGCTATGGCAAAGCTCGAATACCCCGCCGAGGAGCTCAAGCGATTTCGCTCTGCCCACTCCGTCCCCTATCTCGCCAGCACGCCGCTGCGTCGTCGTCCCAAGGACGCGGAGCGCGACTTGGACCCATGGACGCTCATCGCGCTGATGAGCGCTGCCTGGCGCAAGCTGAACTACGAGGGCGCCGAGCACTATTTGCGCATCCTCGCACGCTCGTGCCCGCACGCGGCCGAGGCGCTCTACTTCCAAACCGAGTTTCCCGATGGCGTCTATGCCCGCGTCAACGTGGGTGCAGGCTCCACCGACGAGCTCGTCCTTGCACTCTCCGAGGCGACGCCGGTACTGCAGGAGGGCCTGGGCGCGCCCGACAACGCCAGCTTTGCCGCCTGGGTCGCCACCAACGACATCGTGCGCTCCCAGATCGACGAGCGCATACTGCGGGCGGCCGAGCAGGGCTTGCCGTTTAAGGGAGGAGACCTCTAATGGATCCGAGCGTCTACATCCCCGCCTACCTGGAGCGCACCTATCTGGCGTCGCACCCCGAGCTCACCGATGCAGCACGCGAGCTTGTCCATAACGACGTGAGCGTCAACCCTCATAAGTATGCGCAGACCGAGCATGCTCAGGCACTGCTGTCCTACGCCGGTGTTCATCGCCACCTGCTCGACGAGCTCCATCGCATCGAGGACATGGGCAGCGACGAGGAGTTTGAGCAGACGCGCAACCGCCTGTTCGATGACATGCGCGATGAGCTGCTCAAGATCGTCCGCGTCGATGGGTTGGCTGTCGATGCCCAGCTGCTCGCCATCATTTTGGCGGACACACCCGTCGACGCCTGTCTGGGCGACCTGATGAAGCTCGAGGCGACCACGACCGATTACCTGCAGCAAAGTGTGCCCGGGTTCGATATGGAGGCCCCACACTACTGGGCCAACAAAGTTTTGACGGACGGCGTGACGGCGGCAGATCTCACCGTGAACGAGCCGGCACTTATCGGGTGGCTCCACACGCTCGAGGCCATCTCGCAGCTGTGCATGGCGAGCGCCCGCTACCGTGCTGCCGCCAACTACGCCCGCCGCGTCCTTAAGGCGGAAGGCTACCCCACCCGAGCCGCAGGCACCGTGTTGCTCGCCCTCGCTCGCCTGGAAGACCAGGACGGCTTTTTTGCCCTGGCTCACCAGCTCGAGGAAGAGATCGGGGCTGATGCACTCGAGAACTCCCCCTGGTACCTGCTCGCCCGCACCATCCTCTTGTTCAAAACGAACAAGATGCGTCCGGCGGTGCGTGCGCTGCGTGAGTTCGCTAACCGCTGCGAGGGCGGCGCATTCTTCTTGCTGAATCCCATGTACCAGACACCGTACCTTCCCTGCCGACCCGAGCCGCGCGACCCCTGGGACCTCTCGCACCAGGCGGTTTGGGAAGCCGACGGCATTATCTCGGACACCCCCGACTTTGCCCCCTGGGCCAACGCCTGCGAAGATGTATCGCAGCTTGCCCAGGAATTTGCGCGCCGTTACGGCTTTTAACGGCACAATCGCCACGACCATGTCATTTACGTTAGGAACGACTTCATGAACTTCCGCTCATCTCTCGCCTGCAC
>CABUVC010000121.1 GCA_902494855.1 uncultured Collinsella sp. | reverse complement strand
CGCCGGGCCGCTTTGGGTTACTTTCCAAAACATTTCCGCAGGACGCAAAGGGCTCCGCCGCGCGAAGCGCGCAGCGGAGCCCTTTGCATGTCCGAGGACGTTTTGGAAAGTAACCCAAAGCGGCCCGGCGATCCTGCGGGAGTTAAACCCCTTTAGAACTTGTCATGGAAGGTACGCGAAATGACCTCGTCCTGCTGCTCCTTGGTGAGCGTGTGGAAGTTCACGGCATAGCCGGAAACGCGGATGGTCAGCTGCGGATACTTCTCGGGGTGAGCCTGAGCGTCGAGCAACGTCTCACGGTTGAAGACGTTGATGTTCAGGTGGTGGCCACCCTTCTCGGCGTAAGCGTCGAGCATGTGGACCAGGTTATCGGCCTGAGTCTCGGAAACTTCAGAAACCTTCATAATGTGTCTCCTTCGATCGATAGGCGCCGGCCGAAACCGGCGCACTAATCAGTAATCGTTATTGTTAGTATAGCACTAACAATAGTTACTCGCCCAGCTGATCAAGGTCGATATCGCCAAAGAACACCTGGTCCTCCTTGCCGAGCGCACCCGGGATGATGGAGAAGGTGTTGGAGATGCCGTCCTGAGCATCGCGGAACGGGAGCTTGGAAACCGAAGACAGCGAAGCGATGGCGCCGTGGCTATCGCGCTTGTGCATGGGGTTAGCACCCGGGGCGAACGGCTGGCCAGCCTTGCGGCCGTCGGGCGTGGAGCCGGTCTTCTTACCGTACACGACGTTGGAGGTAATGGTCAGAACCGAGGTCGTGGGCACGGAGTTGCGGTAGGTGTCGTTCATGCGGATGTACTCCATGAACTGGTGCACAACGTCGTGAGCGATCTGGTCGACGCGGTCGTCGTCGTTACCGTACTTGGGGAACTCGCCCTCGGTCTCGAAGTCGACGATGATGCCGTTCTCATCACGGACGGGGTGGACCTTGGCGTACTTGATGGCGGACAGGGAGTCAGCCACGACGGAAAGGCCAGCGATGCCCGTAGCGAACCAGCGGTGCACGTGCTTGTCGTGCAGAGCCATCTGGATGCGCTCGTAGCAATACTTGTCGTGCATGTAGTGAATGATGTTCAGCGAGTTGACGTACACGCCAGCGAGCCACTTCATCATGTCGTTGTACTTGGCCACAACGTCGTCGTAATCGAGCGTATCGCCCTCGACGGCGCGATACTTGGGGCCGACCTGCTTCTTGGAGACCTCGTCAACACCGCCGTTGAGTGCGTACAGCAGGCACTTGGCCAGGTTGGCGCGGGCGCCGAAGAACTGCATCTCCTTGCCAATGCGCATGGAGGACACGCAGCAGGCAATGCCGTAGTCGTCGCCATGGTAAACGCGCATGAGGTCGTCGTTCTCGTACTGAATCGAGGAGCTGGCGACAGAAGTCTTGGCGCAGAACTTCTTGAAGTTCTCGGGCAGACGGGTCGACCACAGAACGGTCATGTTGGGCTCGGGGCTGGTGCCCATGTTCTCGAGCGTGTGCAGGTAGCGGTAGCTCATCTTGGTAACGAGCGTACGGCCGTCAACACCCATGCCGCCGATGGACTCGGTGACCCACTGCGGATCGCCGGTAAACAGGGCCTGGTACTCGGGGGTACGGGCAAACTTGACCATGCGGAGCTTCATGATGAAGTGATCCACGAACTCCTGGATCTGCTCCTCGGTGAAGGTACCGTTGGCAAGGTCGCGCTCAGCGTAGATGTCGATGAACGTGGAGGTACGGCCGATGGACATAGCGGCACCGTTCTGCTCCTTAACGGCAGCGAGGTAGGCGAAGTACATCCACTGGATGGCCTCCTGCGTGTTGGTAGCAGGGTTGGAAATGTCGAAACCATAGGTCTCGGCCATCATCTTGAGCTCGCCGAGGGCGCGAATCTGCTCCTGCAGCTCCTCACGATCGCGGATGTTGTCGGCGGTCATGACCGTCGGGGTGGAAGCCTTCTGGGCCTCCTTGTCCTTGATCAGGTAGTCGACACCGTACAGGGCGACACGACGGTAGTCGCCGATGATGCGGCCGCGGCCATAGCCATCGGGCAGACCGGTGATGATGTGAGCCGAGCGGCAAGCACGCATCTCGGGGGTGTAAACATCGAAGACGCCGGCGTTGTGGGTCTTGCGCTCGAAGGTGTAGCGCTCGACAACGTTCTCGTCGACCTTGTAGCCGTGCTGGCTGGCAGCCTGGCAAGCGATGCGGATGCCGCCGTTGACGTGCAGCGCGCGCTTGAGCGGCTTGTCGGTCTGGAGGCCAACGATGGTCTCCTTCTCGCGGTGGGCGTTATCGATGTAGCCAGCGGGGTGGCTCACGATGCCCGTGACGGTCTTGGTGTCCATATCGAGGACGCCGCCCTGCTCACGCTCCTTGAGCAGCAGGTCGAGAACTTCGCCCCACAGCTCCTTGGTACGCTCGGTCGGACCGGCGAGGAACGACTCGTCGCCCTCGTAGGGGGTGTAGTTCTTCTGGATGAAGTCTCGGACGTCAACCTCTCCCGTCCAGATGCCTTCCTTGAAGCCTTCCCATGCCTCCTGCATTGTGTAACCACGCTCCTAGTTACGTGTAATGCGGCGCTCTCTCACACCGCTGCTTATTGAATTCTTGAATTTTCGGCTTGCACTACCGGCTTCTTCCGTTCTTCACCACACGTTGGTGCAGGGAAAAACGTTTGTCCACCTTGGAACTGCAACCCAAACCCAAGATTTCACCCGTTTGAGAAGGATAACATAGCCACCCCCTTCATCAGGGCTGTTATATGTTTCTTTTTTTATACCATTAGGGCGTTTTTAACAAATCCGCAGGAAATGCGATCGCGAACAACTACCGTTCACCGATTTGTTTGATATTTTTCCTTGCCTTTATACGACGTTCACTCTAGCTGTTATGCCAGCTTTAGCAGGGTAAAGTACCCCAGAGACCCCACAGAAACTGCAGGGCGGTCACGGGACTTCCCCCGTGGCCGCCCTGAGGCGTGGCTAGTTTTTTAGCTTTGATTGCCGCTTGGCATTAGGCGGCTGCGGCGGCCTTGTCGGTCGTTGCCTTGCTGTGGCCCTGGCCCTCAAAATGCTTGTAGCACCAGCTGGTGACCAGCGGGGTCAAAATAGCCGTTACGATTGCGCAGGCAGCAACCTGTGCCGTAGCCGTCGCGAGCACGGCACCACCGTACATGGCCCCGTTGACGCTTGCCATGGCAGCAGGCGTGGCCACATTGGCTCCGGCGCAGCTCGAAATGGCCGCACCTGCGACACCCGTACCGCCCGTGAGCTTATCGACCGCGATGACGGGAATTGCAAAGACTACCGAGCAGATCACGCCGAGCAGGATGCCGGGAAGACCACCGTTGATAAGCTGGCCAAAGGTCATGGTCGAGCCCATGGCAAAGAAGACGAGCACGATGATGGCGGAAAGTGCCGGTGCCATCATCTTCTTAAAGCTGGGGAAGAGGTTACCCAGGATAATGCCGACGACGATCGGCAGGATGGCGCCCACGAGCGACCAACCGATCGGAGCCTGACCGGCAGCGCCGAGCACGATCATCGTGACCGGAGGGCCGACAACCAGCGTGGTGATGGCGACAGCGCCACGCTCGGCCTCGTTGCCCATGGTACCCATCAGTCCGGCGTACATAGCGTTGTTGGCACCCGTGCAAGCGGCCAGCATCACCATGGCCGAGATACCAAACAGGTTGTCGTTGAACACATAAAGGATGAGCAGCGACACGGCAACGACCACGATCTGCTTGACGGCGATGATGATGGCACCGCGCGCAGCGGCGGCAGGTGCGCTCTTAAACGAAATCGTCGTACCGACGATGAGCAAAAAAGCGCCAACAAGCGGGCCTGCGCCCTGCTGGGTCATGCCGAGCGTAAAGCTGCCGAGCGTTTTGAACAGGTCGGGGAACAGCGTGTTGAGCAGGCAGCCCAACAAAAGCGGCACCAAAATATTGGCACCCGGGATGGAGGACATCTTAAAGAACGGCTCCTTTGCCGCCGGCGCCTCCACCGCAGTCGATTCACTCATATATATCTCCTTTGGATGCATGCGAATCGTAGCCGCACGCGCCTTTGTCAGAAAGAAGGCGACGGTCCCGAGTCGCAGGAGCCGTCGCCGAATTAACGTCGCGGGGTATTACCCGTCCAGAACGATGCCACCGTCGCAGTCACCGATCTCGCCGTTCACGAAGCTAGCGAGGTCGGAAGCGAAGAAGAGCACCATCTGCGCAGGCTCGCTGGCCTGGGCGGCGCGGCCCAGAGGAATACCGTTGATGATGCGCTGAGAGTTCTCGTCAGAGAGAATCGAGGTCATATCGGTAAGGGTGAGCGACGGGCACACGGCGTTGCAGCGGACGCCAAACTTGCCGCCTTCCTTGGCGACTGCCTTGGTTAGACCGTTAACACCGGCTTTGGAGCTGGCGTAGGCAGCGGTGCCGAGCAGGCCGCCACCGATCTTGCCCGCTACGGAACTCACGTTGACGATAGTGCCGGCATGGGCCGCCTTAAAGTGCGGATACACGGCGTTCATCATAGTGAAGGTACCGTTGAGGTTGATGTCGATGGTGCGACGCCACTCGGTGTCATCAATCTCGTCGAATTTCTTGGTGCTGATGACGCCAGCGCAGTTGATCAGGATGTTGGTTTGCGGCAGGTCCGTAAAAATCTGCTCGACGGTCTCGCGTGCCTTGGGTGCATCGGCGACATCGAGCTGATAGAACTTGTTGCCCTCGCCAAGCTCGGCCACCGCGGCCTCGCCCTTAGCAGCGTTCCTTGCGATGAGCGCGACGTGTCCGCCGCCCGCAACGATGCCCTTGGCAATCTCGAGGCCAATGCCCTGAGTGCCGCCGGTAACGATCGCGGTTTTGCCCGTGAAGTCAAATGCCATGACTCCAACCCCCTTGATTCAGGTGTCTCCTTGCGGGAAGTTGGAGCATCGCACGTGGCGATAAATGAGTCCCAGTCGTCATGGTGGTGACAACCCCCCGCCTAACCGCGGGCATAGTAGTTCTTTGAAACGCTTCAGCAATTGAATTTTTTAACTCTTTATGCGCTCTTTATATTGCCCACTGCATGAGGCCCGAATATGCGGGTATCATCTTTCACCGAAAATAGTTTCTAGTGTTAGGGGTTTTCGGTGGAAGATACCGATTTCCATGAGCTTGG
>CABUVC010000120.1 GCA_902494855.1 uncultured Collinsella sp. | reverse complement strand
GGCTCACACACTTTCCCTCAGCTCATGGTCCCGAGAGGTTATCCGAAGGCCCGACGCCGGGAGGGGTTTCTTCTGAGCGATCCCGCAGCGCGAAGCGCGAGGACCAGCGAAGAAGAAACCCCGCAGGCGGTCGGGCCGGCGGGAAGGATGGCCTTTCGACCTACTCCTTCTCGACCGCGCGCATGATCGCCTTGTAGATCTCCATCAGCGGGATGATCAGGAAGGCCAGGCCCAGGGCAGCGACAACGCCCTTGAGCTCAAGCGTCACGGGGCCAAAGAACATCTCGGCAAGCGTCGGCTGCACGGTCACGATCACCGTCAGCACCAGTGCCAGCGCGGCGGAAGCCCACAGCCACTTGTTCTGCTTCTTCATGGTGAACAGCGACGCACGACGGCTGCGCATATTGAAGCAGTGGAAAATCTCGACCATGTTGAGCGTGATGAAGGCCATCATCACGCCTTCCTCGTCGGCATTGCCGGCGATCATATCGGCGATGTGGATGTAGCCCATGTCAAAGTACACGCCCACAAAGAAGCTCGCCAGCACCAGCGCGGTGATGATTAGGCCCTGGACCACGCAGTCCAGACCCATATGTCCGGCAAAGACACCGTCCTTGGCGTTGCGCGGCTTGCGCTTCATGATGTCGCCCTCGGCATCCTCCATGCCCAGCGCAAGCGCGGGGAAGCAGTCGGTGACCAGGTTCACCCACAGCAGCTGCACCGGCTGGAAGATGGTAAAGCCGATGAGCGTGGCGATAAACACCGAGAACACCTCGGCAAGGTTGGCCGAAAGCAGGAACTGGATGACCTTGCGGATGTTGTCGTAGATGCGACGACCCTCTTCGCAGGCGCCGATGATGGTAGCGAAGTTGTCATCGGCAAGTACCATGTCGGCGACGTTCTTGGTGACGTCGGTACCGGTGATGCCCATACCAACGCCAATGTCGGCGCGCTTGATGGACGGGGCGTCGTTGACGCCATCGCCCGTCATGGCCACGATCTGGTCGCGCGACTTCCAAGCCTCGACGATGCGTGTCTTGTGCTCGGGCTGGACGCGGGCGTACACGCCGTAGTCCTCGATGTGCGCGTCGAGTTCCTCGTCGCTCATGCGATCGAGGTCGGCACCGGTGATGGCCTGGCTGCGATCGGCGACGATGCCCAGCTGCTTGGCGATGGCCACGGCGGTGTCGATGTGGTCGCCCGTGATCATGACGGTGCGGATACCGGCGTCGTGCGCCTCGTGGATAGCGTCGGCCACCTCGGGACGGACCGGGTCGATCATGCCGGACAGGCCACAGAAGACCAGGTCATGCTCGAGCGCGGCGGGGCTGCAGTCGCTCGGGACCTCGGTGTAGGTGCGGCTTGCCAGCGCCAGTACGCGCAGGGCCTCGTCGGCCATGGCCTTGTTGGCCGCCACGAGCTCGGCGCGGCGCTCCTCGGTCAGGGGGACGACCTTATCGCCCTCGTAGATATGGGTGCACAGGCCGATCACCACGTCGGGCGCGCCCTTGGTGTACTGCTCGTACTCGCCGTCCAGGGTCTCGACGACCACGGACATCATCTTGCGGCCCGAGTCAAACGGGGCCTCGCCCACGCGCGGATGCTCGGCAGTCAGGCCAGTGAGGCCCGCCTTGCCGGCGTCGTTGACGAGCGCGCACTCAGTCGGCTCGCCCACGGCCTCGCCCAGCTCCTCGTCCCACTGAGCATCGGAGCACAGCGCCATGCCGGCCAGGAACTTCTCCTTGGGCGCAGCGAGCTCGTGCTTGACGACGGTCATCTTGTTCTGGGTAAGGGTACCGGTCTTGTCGGAGCAGATGGTCTGCGTGCAGCCAAGGGTCTCGACGGCAGAGAGCTTGCGGATAATCGCCTGGCGCTTGGCCATCTTGGTCACGCCGAGCGAAAGGACGATGGTCACGACGGCGACCAGGCCCTCGGGAATGGCAGCGACGGCAAGCGAGACGGCGACCATAAAGGTGTCGAGCAGGGCAGTCGGGTCGGTGAGGACATTGCCCACGCCGTGGCGGAGGATGTCAACGCCAAAGATCACGACGCAGATGACGATCACCATAATGGTAAGGATGCGGCTGAGCTCGGCGAGCTTCACCTGCAGCGGCGTGAGCTCTTCCTTGGCCTCGGCCAGGGCGCCGGCGATCTTGCCCATCTCGGTGTTCATGCCGGTGCCGACCACGACGGCGCGACCACGGCCGTACACGACGGTGGAGCCCATATAGCACATGTTCTTACGGTCGCCGAGCGGCACGTCGTCGGTGCCGGCGGCGAGCTCGATCACGTTGGCATGCTTCTCGACGGGCACGGACTCGCCGGTGAGCGCGGCCTCTTCGATCTTCATCGTGGCGCTCTCGAGCACGCGGCAGTCGGCCGGGACGGAGTCGCCCGCCTCGAGCATGATCACGTCGCCGGGCACGAGCTCGGCACTCGGCAGGTGCACGAGCTTGCCGTCGCGTAGCACCTTGGACTGCGCCGCACTCATCTCCTGCAGGGCCTCGAGGGCCTCCTCGCTCTTGGCTTCCTGGACCACGCCCAGCACCGAGTTGACGATAACGACGAACATGATGATGGCAACATCGGCAAAGTCGGGCTCGCCCTTGACCATGCCCGTGAGCGCACTGATGACGGCGGCAACGATCAGCATGATGACCATAGGGTCAGCCATCTGTTCAAAGAAACGCTTCCACAGCGGCGTCTTCTCAGCTTCCTCGAGCTTGTTAGGGCCTGTCTTGGCGAGGCGCGACGACGCCTCGTCGTTGCTCAGGCCGAGGTTCTCATCGACACCTTGGTCGCTGAGCACCTCCGCCGCGGCGGACAGGTATTCCTTTTGCATATAGAGTCCCCTCCTGGGATTCGGGCCACTCAGCAGATTGATGCCCGATCATAATTCCCAGGAGAAGGGCAAGGGCTCATCAAGGCTGCCGTGCTGAGCGGCAGTTGATAGTGGAGCTATGGTACCCCAAAGCGACGCGTCTAGCCAAAACAATCGGTTTGGAAATATGGTCCGCACGCAACGGTGCAGACCGTGTGATGCTCAACATTGGTAAAACGTTTTTTCTTCGGCACATCGCCAAACTGACATATCGCCCAGATAGCAGCGGTTGGAGTGGTTGGTAAAGATTTTTCATATACCGTTTTTCCCGCAAAAAATGAACTTCCATTTCGGCATACGGTCGATTTTTTGGGGTATTCGGTCGGCATTTCGTTATAATCATCTCGGTTTTATTTCTTATGGTTTATCTATCAGCGCAAGACGATGTCAGATGGAGGTCTGAATGTACAAGCGCACCAAGATTGTATGCACCATGGGTCCCGCCTGCGATAGCGACGAGACCATCCGCGAGATGATCAAGGCGGGCATGAACGTCGCCCGTTTTAACTTCTCGCACGGCTCCTACGACGAGCACCACGGTCGCATCGAGCGCGTCCGCCGTATTTCCAAGGAGCTCGGTCTGCCTGTCGGCATTCTGCTCGACACCAAGGGCCCCGAGGTCCGCACCGGCCTTCTGGTCGACGGCAAGAAGGTTGCCGTCAAGACCGGCGATAAGATCGTCGTCACCGCTCAGCCCACGTCCGAGGATTTCCACGGCACCGCTGAGCACATCTCCCTCGACTACCTGGCTCTGCCTTCCGAGGTCGAGAAGGGCTCCCTCATCCTGATCGATGACGGCCTGGTTGCCCTCGAGGTCGAGTCCGTCGACGGCCAGGACATGACCTGCGTCGTCAAGAACGACGGCCTGATCGGCGAGCGCAAGGGCGTCAACATGCCCAACGTCAACATCTCGCTGCCCGCTATCACCGAGCGCGATCGTCAGGACATCCTCTTTGGCCTGACCGAGAACATCGACTACATCGCCGCTTCCTTCATCCGTGACGGCGAGTCCGTCCGCGGCATCCGCAAGCTTTGCCGCGAGAACGGTGGCGAGCACGTGACGATCTTCCCGAAGATCGAGTGTGCCCTGGGCGTCGAGAACTTCGACGAGATCCTCGAGGCTTCCGACGGCATCATGGTCGCCCGTGGCGACCTGGGCATCGAGATCAAGCCCGAGCTTGTTCCGCACATTCAGAAGGAGATCATCGCCAAGTGCAACGCGGCCTACAAGCCCGTTATCACCGCTACGCAGATGCTCGACTCCATGCAGCAGAACCCGCGCCCGACGCGCGCCGAGGTTGCCGACGTTGCTAACGCCATCTACGACGGCACCGACGCCGTTATGCTCTCTGGCGAGTCCGCTGCCGGTAAGTACCCGGTCGAGGCCGTTAAGATGCAGGCCAGCATTGCTCTCGAGACCGAGAAGTACCTCCCGGCTCACGCTCCGCTCGAGGTTCCGGCCGATGCTCACGGCACCCGCGTCGTCAACAACGTTGTGGGTATGTCCGCTGTGAACATGGCCACCACCGTTGGCGCCAAGTGCATCACCGTGCCGACGACCACCGGTCGTACTGCTCGCCTGATCTCGCACTTCCGTCCCAACATGCCGATCTGCGCGTTCTCCCGCCACGAGTGGGCCGTCCAGCAGATGATTATGTACTGGGGCGTTATCCCGCACCAGGCCGAGATTACTCAGGGCACCGTCAACGGCACGATCGTCAAGGCGATCGAGACCGCTAAGGAGCTCGGCTACGTCGAGGCCGGCGATCTGACCGTCGCTACCGCCGGCGATCCCCGCATGAGTGTTCAGCTCGAGGACAAGGTCTCCTCGACCAACGTCGCTTACGTCGCTCAGGTGCGCTAAATCGCACTTGCAAGCAGATTTGCATTGCAAAGGGCCCGGAAGGCATTGCCTTCCGGGCTTTTTTAAGACCTTCTTCATATGCCGACTCATCGATTTGCGTTCAGCCGCAAGCCTCTCCGATGCCGAGCGCACCACCGAAGACGCCCTGCGACGGGAGCCGTTGGTCAATTGGAATGAACTGTTCACCGTTAAGCCGGCCGGCTAGCAGCTAGCGATCAGGGGGACTGCGGGAACGTCAGAAGCAGCAACGCGAGCCGCAAATCCCGCCTCGGTCAGCTCGATGACCTCGGTAAACGTTGCATCGAAAAACTCCTCGGTTAGCAGGCGATACGGCGGATGATCGGGCTCGCCGGGGTTTTCGCGTACAATCTCGTGCATGACACCGATAGTCTTGAGCACATATTCTTTATGGACGGGATACTGCCCAAAACGCGTCGCAGCGGTATACAGGCGATCGGTCGCACGCGGAATGGAAACGATGCCCAGCGTCTTGCCAAACCAGTCAAAATCGCC
>CABUVC010000119.1 GCA_902494855.1 uncultured Collinsella sp. | reverse complement strand
GCCGCCGACTTTGCCGAGCCGGGCGATATCGACTATCTGCATATGATGCCCGAAAGCCACGAGAGCCTGGGTCACGCCGTGGCAGCCAAGCTCCAAGAGATGCTCGGTGAGTAGTGCGATCCCAAGCCGCCGCAAAGGTGTCTGTCCCCTTTGCGGCGGTTTGGGCTGCGAATCTTAATACTGCCACATGTGATTGACGGGGCCGGAACCTTTGCCCATGTCAAAGCCGGCGGCGAGAGCGCCGGTTAGGTAGGCCTTGCCCGCGTTGACGGCATCGGCAAGATTCATGCCCTGAGCCAGCGCACAGGCGATGGCGGACGAGAGCGTGCAGCCGGTGCCGTGTGTGTTGTCGGTCTCGATGCGCTTGTGGCGGAACCACGTGGTGAGTGGATCTCCCAGATGGTTGCCCTCGTCATCGAGTGGCGCGGGTTCGGCCAGTACATCGTTGGCCTCGTTGACAAGATGCCCACCCTTAACGAGGGATGCGCAACCAAAGCGGCGGGTGAGGAGCATGGCAGCATTTTGCTGCGTGCGCTCGGAGTCGACCTCGTAGTCGAGCAGGGCCATGGCCTCGGGAATATTGGGCGTGATAACCGTCGCTAGCGGGAACAGGCGGCGGGTGAGCGCCTCGGCGGCATCTTCGGCAATCAGCCGTGCGCCCGAGGTGGCTACCATGACGGGGTCGACTACCACGTTTGTCGCGTTCCAAGCGCTCAGGCGGTCGGCGATAACCTCGATAATCTCGGCAGAGGAAACCATGCCAATCTTGACGGCGTTGGGGCGGATATCGTCAAAAACGGCATCGATCTGTGCCGCGACAATATCCGGGGAGATGTTCTGCACGGCGGTGACGCCCAGGGTGTTCTGTGCGGTGATAGCGGTGATGGCCGTCTCGGCATACAGGCGGTGCGCCGTGATGGTCTTGATGTCGGCCTGAATGCCGGCGCCACCGCTGGAATCGGATCCTGCGATGGATAGAACGGCAGGTACCTTACTGCGATCCATGTTCGCTCCCTTGTTCGGTCGGAATCAAATGGGTCTATAAGCCAGCATTATAAAGATGCCCGGGCCGACTCTATGTCGAACCCGGGCGGGCGATGCAATCTTTACGCAAATGCAAGCAAATGTTCACACGTCAACAATTGACAGGCACCGGCTCGCCGCCAGAAGCGGCCGCGGCGACAGGGCTAGTCCTCCATGCCGAGGTCGATCGTGGTGCCCTCGAAGATTTTGTTGACGGTGCGGACGGCGCACATCTTGCCACACATGGTGCAAGTGCCCTCGGTGGCGGCGGGGGACTCCTCGTAGCGCTTCTTGCCCGTAACCGGGTCGAGCGCGCACTTCCACATGGCGTCCCAGTCGAGCTTGCGGCGTGCCTGGCCCATCTTGTCGTCCATGTCGCGGGCGTGGGGCACCTTTTTGGCGATGTCGGCGGCGTGTGCGGCGATCTTGGTGGCCATGAGGCCGTCGAGCACATCCTGGGCGTTGGGCAGGCATAGGTGCTCTGCCGGTGTCACGTAGCACAGGAAGTCGGCACCGGAGCTGGCGGAGATGGCGCCGCCGATGGCAGCGGTGATGTGGTCGTAACCCACGCCGATATCGGTCACCAGCGGCCCGAGCACATAGAACGGAGCATTGTGGCACAGGCGCTTCTGCAGTTTCATGTTGGCGGCGATCTCGTCGAGCGCCATGTGACCCGGGCCCTCGACCATGACCTGGACGCCGGCGGCCCAAGCGCGCTTGCACAGCTTGCCCAGCTCGATCATCTCGGCGGTCTCGGTGGCGTCGTTGGAGTCGTAGAGGCAGTCCGGGCGGCAGGAGTCGCCGAGCGAAATCGTCACGTCGTACTCGTGGCAAATCTCGAGCAACTCGTCGTAGAACTCATAGAACGGGTTCTCGTTACCGGTGACCTCCATCCAGCCAAACAGCAGTGAGCCGCCGCGGCTCACGATGTTCATCAGGCGGCCGGTCTCCTTAAAGGTCTTGGTGACCGACTTGTTGATGCCGCAGTGAATGGTCATAAAGTCCACGCCGTCCTCGGCATGCGCGCGCACGACTTCGAACAGGTCGTCCTTGGTGAGCTTGACCAGCGGCTTTTCCATGTAGCCGATGGCGTCGTACATGGGGACGGTGCCTACCATGAGCGGCGTCTCGTCGATGAGCTGTTGGCGGAACTGGCGCGTCTTGCCCGAGTTGGAGAGGTCCATGATGGCGTCGGCGCCAAAGTCCTCGGCGATCTTGACCTTCTTCCATTCCTCGGCGGCATCGGCCTTATCGCCCGAGATGCCCAGGTTGACGTTGACCTTGGTGGAAAGGCCTTCGCCGACACCAAAGGCGCGCATGCCTTTTTTGATATGCACGATGTTGGCGGGGATGGCGATGCGGCCGTCGGCCACGCGCTCGCGGATGTACTCGGGGGCGCGATGCTCGCGCTCGGCAACCTCCTTCATCTGCGGCGTGATCTGCCCGGCGCGGGCGAAGTCGATTTGCGTGACGAGCTTGGGCTCGGTCTGTGTGCTCATTGGCACGGCTCCCTTCGTTGGCATTACCCATATCAGGTTTGCGGGTCAGGGCGGGCGCGCCCAATCTCAGCCTGCCGTCTTGTCCTGCAAGCCCCCCGTTTATGTAATGGGCTCAAGTATAGCTCGAATGGGTACGATTGGCCTAACGAGCGTGCCCGTGAGGAGGCGAACATGGAAGACAAGCATCTATATCGAGAGATGCAGTGGGATGTGTCGACCGAGGAAAGCCGTGCGCACCATGGGTTGGTCGCGATTGGTTTTGCGGTGCTTGCCGTGTTGGTGATTGCCTTTTGTATTTGGACGTTTGGCGGTCGCGGCGGCGCTGCCTGGGAGTTTGAGGCTGATGATAGCCTACCGATTATGACGGTGAGGAGTACTGGCGGTAATGCCAATACGCTCGCCGTTCCGGGCGATTATTGGTACCCGCGCGATGAGTTTGTGCAGTTGCAGCTGAGTGGTGGGTCCATTCCAGGTGAAGAGATCGAGCGCGTGACGTTTGACGCGGCACTCAAAACGCTCACGGTGAAGCTCAAAGATCAAGGAGATGTGCCCACGACCATGGATATCGCCCTGACGGAATGGCGTCTGGAGCCTCCGACGGGTGTTGCGGTGTCCGAGGTTGAGCACGTCAAGATTGTCTATCAGGACGGTTCGACAAACGGGATTGCAAAGGCCGATGGCTTGGCGGAGTAACGGGGTGTTTGGAAACGGCGGGCCTATTGTGCCTGCGCGTTCATGAAAACCAGGGTGTTTTTGTCTGAAAGCTCGG
Source organism: uncultured Collinsella sp. (assembly GCA_902494855.1). Classification (GTDB taxonomy): domain Bacteria; phylum Actinomycetota; class Coriobacteriia; order Coriobacteriales; family Coriobacteriaceae; genus Collinsella. The sequence goes on along the minus strand of CABUVC010000119.1, from coordinate 2,001 downwards.
GGATGTGACGATAACCAACGTCGAACGCGGTGAGCCCGTTTACATCCTCGAGCTTGTTTTCTGCCATCCAGCGCACCATGGAGCCGCGCGCCTTTTTGCTGGCGGTCGAGCGCTGGATGGGCTTGCCGTTGCGGACGCCCTCGCCAAAGAGACACGTGACGACCGTGACGTCGGTGGTGAGGCGGGTCAGAACGGCTTTGGCGTATTCCACGCTGGCAAGGTTGACGATCGTAGCGTTGGAGTCTGCCGGAGCGATAGCCCGTGCGAGCCTGTCGCCCCAAAACGCGTAGAGGTCTCGGGCGCCGTCGACGGCAAGCTTCGCGCCCATCTCCAGCCGATACGGTTCAACGGCATGGAAGGGGCGTACGCATCCGTAAAGGCCCGAGAGGATCCAGAGATGGTTTTGCAGCCAGTCGAGCTGTGCGGCATCCATGACCTCGGGCGCCATGCTTTGGTATTGGATGCCGTGGTAGGACGTGACGGCGGGGGAGATTCGACGCGCGATATCGGGATCGGCGAGGTCGGCATCGCTCAGGACAGGCATAAATTCGTGAAGCGTATCCAGGCACGTTGTAAGCAGCCTGTCGCTCACGTTCCATAGTGTCTGCAGGCCGCCGCTGCCTTCATCCCGTTCGATATCTAGCAGTGCGCGGTGGAGGCGAGCCGTCTCGTGCGCAAAAGGCGGAATGCCCAGGACTTCAAAAGCATCTTGGGCCGCGCGCATCTGTTTGGCGGGCGAAATGATGACCTGCAGCATGGACTCTCCTCTGCCAAAAAAGGAAGTTGCGGTGGAATACGGTCTGTTTTGGCCGTGTATGGGCCAGTTTAGTCCGTATTTCACCGCAACTGATGAAGGGTTGGTTAGGCGCGCTCGAGGAAGGCCTTGTAGCCGCGATAGGCCTCGTAGATATCGGCCTTGTTAGCGACCTCCCACAGGGCGTGCATGGACAGGACGGCAACACCGGAGTCGATGACGTTCATGCCGTACTTGGCCATGATGTAGGCGATGGTGCCGCCGCCGCCCGCGTTGACGCGACCGAGCTCGCAGGTCTGGAAGTCCACGCCGGCCTCGTCCATGATGTCGCGGACGAGGGCCACGTACTCGGCGTCGGCGTCGTTGGAGCCACCCTTGCCGCGGCTGCCCGTGTACTTGTTAAAGCACAGGCCGCGACCCATGAAGGCTGCGTTCTTGGTTTCGAACTTGCCGGCGTAGCCCGGGTCGAAGCCGGCGGACACGTCAGAGGAGAGCATACGGCTGTGGGCGAGTGCACGGCGCAGGGCCAGCGGGCTATCCTCGCCGGCGAGCGTCATGATCTCGGCGACGGTGTTCTCGAAGAAGCGGCTCGTCATGCCGGTGGCGCCCACGGAACCGATCTCCTCCTTGTCGACGATGAGTGTGATGCTCGTGCGCTCCACGTTGGCGACGTCGATCTGGGCGAGCATGGACGGATAGGCGCAGACACGATCGTCGTGGCCATAGCCCAGAATCATGGAGCGGTCGAGGCCCATGTCACGGGCCGGGCCGGCGGGCACGACCTCGATCTCGGCGGAGAGGAAGTCCTCCTCCTCGACGTCGTACTGCTCCTTGAGGATGTCAAGGAACATCTGCTTGACGGGCTCCTTGGGGGCGTCCTTGTCGTCCTCGTCAAACTTGACGGGGCGGCCGCCCACGATCACGTCGAGGATCTCGGCGTCGACGGCGTCCTTGGCGGGCTTGGCCATCTGCTCGCTCGAGAGGTGGATCAGCAGGTCGGAGATGGTAAAGACCGGATCGTCTGCCTTGTCGCCGATGTTGATGTCGACGGTGGTGCCGTCCTTTTTGCAGATGACGCCTACGAGTGCGAGCGGGGAAGCGACCCAGTGGTAGCTCTTGACGCCTCCATAGTAGTGCGTGTCGAGATAAGCCATGTCGCCGGCCTCGAAGGCGGGGTTCTGCTTAAGGTCCAGGCGCGGCGAGTCCACGTGGGCGCCCAGGATGTTAAAGCCCTGCTCGAGCGGGGC
>CABUVC010000118.1 GCA_902494855.1 uncultured Collinsella sp. | reverse complement strand
GAGCCGATCTCGGTGCCAAAGAACCAGTACAGGATGGCGACGATGGCCACGGCCAGCACGATGCCTAGGATAATGGCAACAGTGGACTGCGGCAGGCCCGTCATGTTGCTGACAGACGAGAAGATAGTGCCCTTGGCAAGGATGGGCGTGTTGGACTTGCCCATGATACGCAGGTTGATGGACCACAGACTGATCTGGGTGAGGATTCCGGCGAGGATTGCGGGAATCTCAAAGACGGTGGTCAAGATGCCCGTGACGGCGCCCGCGATGGCGCCGGCGCACATGCCGGCCAGCACGGCGAGCAAGGGGTCGACGTTATTGTTGACGATGAGCACGGCGCAGACACAGCCGCCGAGGGCAAAGCTGCCGTCGCAGGTCATATCGGGGATGTCGAGCAGGCGGAACGTGATAAACACGCCAAGCACCATGATGCCCCAGAGGACGCCCTGCGAAACGGCGCCCTGCAATGCAATGAGCATGCTTCATACCTCCTAGGATAGGGTGGACACGTGATTTTCCATAATAGCGGTACCAATGCATAAAAGAGCGGTGGACAGATGTTTTGTTTTACCTGAAACAAGCAGGGCGAACGCCGGTCTTTAGCGTTCGCCCCAATGACTCAGATATTGAATAACGCAGCAGTGGCGCGCGTGCGGGCCCTAGACGCGTTACCGCGCATGGCGCTACGCATCCAGGGCGGAAAGGTCGATACCCAGAGCCTCGGCCATCTCTTCGTTTTTGACGACGACCAGGTCCTTGCTCGAGAGATGCTTGATCGGCATATCCTCGGGCTTGGCCTCGCCCTTCAAGATCTTGACGGCCATCTCGCCTGCAGCGTAGCCCAAGTCCTCGTAGTTGATGGAGAGGGTGAACAGACCGCCGGCCTTGCACATGCCCTCCTCGCCAGTCACGAAGGGGAGCTTGTTCTCCTTGCAGATCTGGCCGACCTGCGAGGCACCCGCGGCGATGGTGTTGTCGGTGGGGGAGTACAGCGCGTCGACCTTGCCCACGGCAGACTCGACGACGGACTGAATCTCGTTGGAGCTCGAGACGGTGAAATCGGTGTACTCGAGGCCCAGCTTGTCGAGCTCCTTCTTGGCGGCCTTGATCTGGACGTCGGAGTTGGACTCGGCGGTGCAGTAGAGCAGGCCGACCTTCTTAACGTCGGGCAGGACCTTCTGCATCATCTCGAGCTGCTCGGCGACCGGGGTGAGGTCGGAAGCGCCCGTGACGTTGGTGCCGGGCTTGTCGTTGTCCTGGACCAGGCCGGAAGCGGCGTAGTCGGTGATGGCGCAGCCAACGATGGGGATATCGGCCGTGGCGCCGGCGGCAGCCTGCGCGGCGGGCGTAGCGATGGCATAGATCAGGTTGACGCCGTCGCCTACGAACTTGTCGGCAATGGACTTACACGTGGACTGGTCGTTCTGGGCGTTCTTCTGGTCGATCTTGACCTTGAGACCGCTCTTCTTGATGGCCTTGACGAAGCCGTCGTTGGCGGCATCGAGCGCGGAGTGCTCGGTGAGCTGCAGAACGCCGATGGTGTAGTCGGAACCGGCGGCAGCGGAGCCGGAACCAGAGTTGCCGCCGCATCCGGCGAGCGGGGCGAGCGCGAGCAGGCCAGCGGAGACCAGAAGGCTCCTGCGGCTGATGGTGATGTCCTTCATATCATTACCCCCAGTATAAAAATGGCTGGAAACACTGCACTGGGACAAAGTGCAAGTGGAACTATAGTAGCGCTGATGTCCATTTTTACAACAGCCTGGCGGGTTTTTTAATACAGAATCGGATGGGCGGTACGGGTAGTCGAATGGGCGGCGGAGGGTCTTATGCGGCGGAGGAGGCATCGTCCTCGTCCAGGACGGCGAAGAGCTTCTTGCCGTCAAGGAGACGTGTGGTGACGTTTCTCATGCGGCCGATCTCAACGGTACGCAGCGTGTCGTCGGCGCCTCGCGCGTCATAGACCGTTCCCAGCAAATACGAGATGCCGTCTCGTTGCTTGATGGCAAAGGGCCGGAGTGTCATCCGTGCCACTTCGACCTCTCCGCGTGCCGTGACACTCGAAATATCAAAACTCACCGTGGTTCCGTGGTCGATGGCCTGCTCGATGAGCTCGCAGGCATCGATGCGCTTGACGGGCGTGCGTGTGGCCTTGGTGGATTTGTCGCCTGCGCTTGGAGCAGGCTCGGGTGCATCGAGGTAGCCGCGAACGTCGGCACTCGCCATGGCGACCAGGTGCTGCGCCATGCTCTTTCGAATGGCGATGGGCGTGGAGCGGTTGCGCATGACCATGCCGTGGAGCCGGATGATCTCTTCGTCGGTGAGCGGACGGGTCAAGAGTCGATAGCCCACGCCGCGCTTGTACTCAATTTCGTATCCGGCATGGCGAAGTGCGGAGATGGCGGTGTAGATGCTGCGCCGCGCCGCCGAGATGGGCATGCGGGCGGGGTCGTCGGGATGGGCGAGGCGCCGGATCAACTCATCGGAAAGCATGGCCTTGTCCTCGCCGGTGTTTTCGCTTAATAGTTGCAGGATGCGAACGGCGCGATAGGCTGCCATCGAGGCGGCGCCTCTAGTCGTGGTGTCGTAGGTTTCAACAGCGGCTTCGGTCATGGTGCCCACGTCCTTTCCGTTTTGGGTGGCGACGGTATGGAGCCTAGGACGTGGGGCTTTCCCAGGGGCGCAGGGCGCTCTGGGCGGTCGGTAGTCGTCGGCAAACGGCAGGTCGAGTTTTCAACAGCCCTGCTCAACTGACCAAAAACTTGCCAAAAGCTTGACGGATGCTGTTGAAAAAAGCGCCCCTCGGCTTGCCGAGAGGCGCTGGCGTGATGCGCTGGAACGCGTTTGGTGGCGCTGTGGCGATTAGAAGTCGGCGTTGCCCACGGTGCGCGGGTGCGGCAGGACGTCGCGGATGTTGCCCACACCGGTCAGATACATGACCAAGCGCTCGAAGCCCAGACCGTAGCCGGCGTGCTTGCAGGAACCGTAGCGGCGCAGGTCAAGGTAGTACTTGTACTGCTCGGGATTCATGCCCAGGTCCTTGATGCGGGCCTCGAGCAGATCCAGGCGCTCCTCGCGCTGGGAGCCACCGATGATCTCGCCGATACCGGGAACCAGGCAGTCGGCGGCGGCGACGGTCTTGCCGTCCTCGTTCATGCGCATGTAGAAGGCCTTGATCTCGGCCGGGTAGTCGGTTACGAAGGTCGGGCGCTTAAAGTGCTCCTCGGTCAGGAAGCGCTCGTGCTCGGTCTGCAGGTCGATGCCCCAGCTCACGGGGTAGTCAAACTTGTGACCGGCGGCGACGGCCTGCTCCAGGATCTCGACGGCCTCGGTGTAGGTAACGCGGGCAAAGTCGGAGTTTGCCACATGGTCCAGGCGCTCGATCAGGCCCTTGTCCACAAACTTGTTGAGCATATTGAGCTCGTCGGGGCAGGTTGCCATGACGTCCTTGAGGACATACTTGAGCATGGCCTCGGCGTTGTCCATGTAGTCGTTGAGGTCGGCGAAGGCCATTTCGGGCTCGATCATCCAAAACTCGGCGGCGTGGCGCGTGGTGTTGGAGTTTTCGGCGCGGAAGGTGGGACCAAAGGTGTACACGTCGCCAAAGGCCATGGCAAAGTTTTCGGCATTGAGCTGGCCGGATACGGTAAGGCTCGCGTGCTTTCCAAAGAAGTCCTGGCTCCAGTCAACCTCGCCGGACTCGGTGAGGGGCGGATTTTTGGGGTCGAGCGTGGTCACGCGGAACATCTCGCCGGCGCCCTCGCAGTCACTCGTGGTGATGATGGGGGTGTTGACGTAGACAAAGCCTTGCTCCTGGAAGAAGCGGTGGATGGCGGCAGCCGCGACAGAGCGGATGCGGAACACGGCGCGGAACAGGTTGGTGCGCGGGCGCAGGTGCTGCTGGGTGCGCAGGAACTCGACGGTTGCGCGCTTCTTCTGCAGCGGGTAATCCGGGGCGCTCGTGCCCTCGACCTCGATGGAGGTGGCAGAAAGCTCGAAAGGCTGGGGCGCATCGGGGGTCAGCTTGACGGTGCCGGTGCAAATGAGTGCGGCCGAGACGTTTTGATGGGCGATCTCGTCGTAGTTGTCGAGTGCCTCGCGGTTCATGACGACCTGCAGGTCGCGGAAGCAGCTGCCGTCGTTGAGCGTAACAAAGCCAAAGTTCTTCATGTCGCGGATGGACTTGACCCAGCCGGCGACGGTGACGGTCTGGCCGCCAAGCGACTCGGCATCGGCGTAAAGCTGCGCGATTTTGGTGCGGTTCACGTATCCTCCCATAACGGTTGAATGATAGTTATCCATACAGTTCGATATTCTAGCAGCTCGGCTCATTTGGGCTATACAGATAAGGCATTGGCGGGATGGTTTTTCAAACGAAAAGCGCCCGCGGCCAAATGGTCGCGGGCGCTTGACGAGGTGCCTTTTGGCTGTGTGGCGCGGGGCCTGGCTACTTGGTCTTGGCTACCAGCAGCGGGTCGCCCAGCTTGACGAGCGGGTTGCCGCCGATAAGCGTTCCGGACTCGCCGACATGGTCGATGCTCTTAAGACGATCGAGCTCGGAGATGATGACGGTCACGATGTCCTCGTGGCCGGCGGCCTTGATGGCCTCGCGATCGAAGCTGATGAGCGGCTGGCCGGCCTTGACCGTGTCACCCATCTCGACAAAGCGGGCAAAACCCTTGCCGTTCATTTCCACGGTGCCCAGGCCAACATGGATGAACACGCGAAGACCGTCCTCGGTGATCATGCCGATGGAGTGGTTGGTGACGGTGGTGGCGCCGATACGGCCGTTAGCGGGGGCGTAAATGGTGCCGGTAATGGGCTCGATGCCGTAGCCCTGGCCGAGCATGCCCGAGGCGATGGTCTCGTCGGGAACCTCACTCAGATTGACGAGCACGCCGTTGACGGGAGCGTAGATGACGCCTTCGCGGGTGGCGAAGCTTGCTGCGGGCGGAACGGACGCCTCGCCCGACGAAGTGAACGTGGACTTGAGCGAATCGAGCAGACCCATAGATGCCTCCAACGTATCAGGCGTGCATGTTGCACGCGTGTGGTTTGCCGGAAACGTTTCGTACGTGTTTCCCAGCATGGTCAGCGCTCCTATTTTACGCTGCTTAACGATGCCTCTGAACAGCGATTTTGTGATATATCAGTTGAAGGCCAACTCATTGCGGGGGTGTTTCTGCGCCGCGGGCTCAAGTGGGGTACGCTAAGGTGCGAAAAACGAGTGCGCACGAATCGCACGGAGGGAGCACCTATGATTATTGAGAACCATGCGCTGTGGGGCGAGGAGCCGACCGAGGATTATCCGGCGACGTTTACGTAT
>CABUVC010000117.1 GCA_902494855.1 uncultured Collinsella sp. | reverse complement strand
GCGCCTGTAGCGTATCTTTTTGAGCTGCGGGCTTGCTAACGTGCCCTGCTCATGGAGAGCGATTGTTACGGGGGTGTTTCGCATTTATGCGGAATGCCCCCGTTTGTGTATGCCGTCCACCGAGAAATACGACCATTTAGAGCAAAAACCCTTGCAATGCAGAAAATACTTTTGTGTGGTAAAGCGCAATCAGTATCGAAAGTATTTCGCAAGCGCCTATAATGAATACCGCATGTTACGTGCATAGAAGGAGGAATGGGAGGAAACGTGGCTGAGAACCTAAGCAACCAGTCTGTACCCGAAGCCGCGGCGCGCGTCGCTGCCGTGGTCAACCGCCTCGTTAACCGAATCGGCTCGAATGCCGAGTCCAGGGAGCGTCTCGCCGAGATCGAGATCCCCGAGGAGCTGCGCGACAATCTGGCGCTGTTCCTGCGCCTGGAGCGTCGTGTGCTTAGCGAGTATGATCCTGAGATCGCGGACCTGTTCGACAAGATCCTGTCGGCCGAGATTGTGGCCAATGCCGGCAACCCCGGTACCCGCGCTGCCGACGAGGCCGTCGACGAGCAGGGCGTGCCCACCGCCGACGAGCCCACCGCCGTGGCATTCCGTGAGGTCGTCGATCTGATCGACAGCCTGCCGCTCGATAAGCAGCAGGTCATCGTTCGCGCCTTTACGAGCTTCTTCCACTTGGCAAACCTGTCGGAGGAGAACTACCGTGTGGCGCAGCTGCGCGAGCGCGAGGCCGGCGCATCGACCGATACCGAGGTCGATCCCGCCAACGAACTCACCGTCGCCTATCACCAGTTGGTAAACGAGATGGGTGTCGAGGGCGCCAACGAGCTGCTCGGCAAGCTCGAGTTCCACCCTGTCTTTACCGCACATCCCACCGAGGCCCGTCGCAAGGCCGTCGAGGGCAAGATTCGCCGTATCTCCAATCTGCTGGAGGAGCGTCCGCGTCTGGGCGGCTCCGACCTGGTGGAGAACGAGCGCCATATGCTGCAGGAGATCGACGCCCTGGTGCGTACGAGCCCCATCGCGCTCAAGAAGCCCACGCCGGTCGAGGAAGCCGATACCATCATCGACATCTTCGATAACACGCTGTTCGACGTCATCCCCGTCATCTATCGTCGCTTTGACGACTGGGTGCTGGGCGACAAGGCCGGTACCGTGCCGCCGCTGTGCCCGGCGTTCTTCCATCCCGGCAGCTGGATCGGTTCCGACCGCGACGGTAACCCCAACGTCACCGCCAAGGTGAGCCGTGAGGTCGCCGCCAAGTACTTCACTCACATGGTGCTCAAGCTCGAGGACAAGTGCCGCCGCATCGGCCGCAACCTCACGCTCGAGGCCACCTACAGCAAGCCTTCTGCTGAACTCATCAATCTGTGGAACCATCAGGTCGAGATGAGCCCTCGGTACACGGCCCGCGCCGAGCTGATCTCCGAGCACGAGCCGCATCGCGCCGTCATGCTCGTCATGGCAGATCGTCTGAACGCCACCGTTCGTCGCATCACCGACACCATGTATCACAGCGCCGATGAGTTCCTGGATGACCTGCGTGTCGTTCAGCGCTCCCTGGCCGCCTGCGGTGCCGTCCGTGCTGCCTACGGCCCGGTCCAGACCATCATCTGGCAGGTCGAGTCCTTCGGCTTCCATATGGTCGAGATGGAGTTCCGTCAGCACTCCGTGGTGCATGCCCGCGCCCTCAAGGATATCCACGAGAACGGTATCCATGGCGACCTGCAGCCCATGACGCGCGAGGTCATCGATACCTTCCGTGCCATCGGTTCCATCCAAAAGCGCTACGGCAAGAAGATGGCGCACCGCTACATCATCTCGTTCACCAAGAGCGCCCAGCATGTGGCCGACGTCTTTGAGCTTGCCCACCTGTCCTTTGCACACGAGGAGGATGTCCCCGAGCTCGACGTGATCCCGCTGTTTGAGCAGCTCGAGGACCTCGAGGGCTGCGTCGACGTGCTCGACCAGATGCTTACGCTGCCCGTGGTGCAGAAGCGCCTTGCCCAGACCAACCGCCGCATGGAGGTCATGCTGGGCTATTCCGACTCCTCCAAGGATGCCGGTCCTACCACGGCCATGCTCGCGCTGCACTCCGCGCAGGAGCGCATTGCCAAGTGGGCCGAGAAGAACGATATCGACCTGGTGCTCATGCACGGTCGCGGCGGTGCCGTGGGCCGTGGCGGCGGCCCGGCCAACAAGGCCGTGCTGGCGCAGCCCAAGGGTTCGGTCAACTGCTTCTTTAAGCTCACCGAGCAGGGCGAGGTCATCTTTGCCCGTTACGGCAACCGCACGCTGGCTCAGCGCCATGTTGAGTCCGTTGCCGCCGCAACGCTTTTGCAGTCGGCCCCGAGCGTCGAGAAGATTAACACCGAGACCACGCAGAAGTTCTGGGATATGGCAGAGAAGCTCAACGCCGTAAGCCACGAACGCTATCTGGACCTGCTGCACACCGATGACTTTACGCCGTGGTTCTCGACCGTGACGCCGCTGACCGAGGTTGGCCTGCTGCCGATTGGCTCGCGTCCGGCCAAGCGCGGTCTGGGCGCCAAGTCGCTCGACGACCTGCGTACCATTCCGTGGATCTTCAGCTGGAGCCAGGCGCGCATTAACCTTGCCGCTTGGTACGGCCTGGGCACCGCCTGCGAGCAGTTTGGCGATCTTGACCAGCTTAAGGCTGCCTACCAGGAGTGGCCGTTCTTCCGCACCTTTATCGACAACATCGAGATGTCGATCGCCAAGACCGACCAGCGCATCGCTAAGATGTATCTGCACCTAGGCGATCGTCAGGATCTGTCCAAGAAGGTCTTCACCGAGATGCAGCTCACGCGTAAGTGGGTCCTTGCCATCGTCGGTGACGAGTGGCCGCTGCAGCGTCGTCGCGTGCTCGGCTGCGCCGTCCGCGTGCGTAACCCCTATGTCGACGCCCTGTCCATCGCCCAGGTCCGCGCCCTTCGCGAGGTGCGTATGAGCCAGGATGAGATGGCGGAGGAGAAGAAGGCCGAGTACATGAGCCTGATTCTTTCGACTGTGACCGGCGTCTCGGCAGGATTGCAGAACACGGGGTAATCGATAGCCCTGTAGTCGTCCGGGCCCGCCATCAGCTTACTTTTAGGCACGTCCTCGGACATGCAAGAAGCCCTCGCTGCGCACTTCGTGCGGCGAGGGCTTCTTGCGTCCTGCGGAGTGTGCCTAAAAGTAAGCTGATGGCGGGCCCTGCGATGTCCGGTCTTCGGCGGATTACTGGCTGAAAGGGATAATGGCGCGCTTCTCGCCTTACGACTGTAGCGGCCGCGGTCCCCTTTGGGGTCGCGGCTGCTCTGTTTTGGGTCAAATATGAACGTTCTGTTAACGAGTGGGCAAACGGTAGCTTTTTTCGGTGAGCGGCGTATTCTCTCAACGGTTTATCTAGTGTGTCAGTTGAAAGGAAGAGGGCGCTCGTCATTGTTTGATTGTGAACTGCCGTTTGACCACAAGACGTTGCATCTGGAACTCGAGGATAAGAACTTCGCGGGTGTGATGGAAGGTCACCAAAACGAGTTTAAGACCACGAAATCGCAGGAAGAGCTGGTGGAGGAGTCGCTTGCCAACCCTTACGGCTCGCCTTCGCTCGAGGAGCTTTGTGCTGGCAAGAAGGATATTGTCATCATTAGCTCAGATCATACGCGTCCCGTTCCCTCGCGTGTGACGATGCCTATTCTGCTGCATCACATCCACTCCGCTGCGCCTGAGGCGCGCGTTCGCATTCTGGTTGCTACGGGTATGCATCGTCCGTCGACGCACGAGGAGCTCGTCAACAAGTACGGCGAGGAGATCGTTGCCAACGAAGAAATCGTTATGCACGTCGCGACTGACGACAGCATGATGAAAAAGATCGGCACCCTGCCTTCTGGTGGCGAGTGCATCATCAACAAGATTGCGGCCGATTGCGACCTGCTGCTTGCCGAGGGCTTTATTGAGCCGCACTTCTTTGCCGGTTTCTCTGGTAGCCGCAAGTCCGTCCTGCCTGGCATCGCCAGCTACAAGACCATCATGTACAACCACAACGGTCAGTTTGTGAACGATTCCCACTCGCGTGCCGGCAACCTGTGCCACAACCACGTGAGCGAGGACATGTTTGCCGCCGCCGAGATGGCTCACCTTGCCTTTGTGCTCAACGTGGTGCTCAACGGCAAGCACGAGGTCATTGGCTCCTTTGCCGGCGACATCCACAAGGCGCACGAGGCTGGCTGCGAGTTCGTGAAGAGCCTTGCCGGCGTTGAGCCCGTCGAGTGCGAGATCGCCATTACCACTAACGGCGGCTACCCCCTCGATCAGAACATCTATCAGGCTGTGAAGGGCATGTGCGCTGCCGAGGCCACGCTTCCCGAGGGCGGTGTGATCATCGACGTCGCCGGTTGTGCCGACGGTCACGGCGGCGAGGGCTTCTATCACAACATCGCCGACAACGATCCGGCAGAGTTTGAGCGCGCCTGCATCGATCGTCCTAAGGACGAGACCCTGCCCGATCAGTGGACGAGCCAGATCTTTGCCCGCATCCTGGCGCATCACCCTGTGATCATGGTCACCGACCTGTGCGATCACCAGATGCTCAAGGATATGCACATGACGCCGGTCAACACTATCGAGGAAGCGCTCAAGCTCGCCTTTGAGATGAAGGGTGCCGATGCCAAGGTCGCCGTCATCCCCGATGGCCTGGGTGTTGTTGTCGCACAACACTAGTGCGCGGCTTAAACGAATCGTTTATAACCGACAAGAAAGATAAGGTTTTATGCTTACCAAACTCCTCTGCGAATTCGGCGCAACGGCCCTCATGATCGTCTTTGGCGTGGGCGTTCACTGCGATACCGTGCTCAAGGGCACCAAGTATCAGGGCTCCGGCCACATGTTTGCCATCACCACCTGGTCTTTTGGCATCTCGGTCTGCCTGTTTGTCTTTGGCGGCGCCGTGTGCATGAACCCCGCCATGGTGCTTGCCCAGTGCATCGTCGGCCTGGTGCCGTGGGGCAACTGCATCCCCTTCATGCTTGCCGATATGCTCGGCGGCTTTGTGGGTGCCGTGATCGCTTGGTTTATGTATGCCGATGAGTTCAAGGCTTCCGAGGGCGTCGTCGACCCCATTGCCCAGCGCAACATCTTCTCGACCAACCCCACCACCGAGGGCACGAACTATGCTCGTAACTTCTTCTGCGAGGCTATCTGCACCTTTGTGTTCATCAGCGCCATCCTTGCTGCCGCTAGCCGCGCCGGCGAGAACGTTTTGATGCTCGCCATCTGCGTCGGTCTGATCGTTTGGGCCGTTGGCATGGGCATGGGCGGCATCACCGGCTTCGCCATGAACCAGGCTCGTGACCTTGGTCCTCGCATGGCCTATCAGGTGCTGCCGATCAAGAACAAGGCCGACAACAACTGGAAGTACGGCCTGCTCGTTCCTGGCATTGCTCCGTTT
>CABUVC010000116.1 GCA_902494855.1 uncultured Collinsella sp. | reverse complement strand
TGTTGTAGGTCTCGTCCAGGTCGTTCTCGGTCAGGAACATGTGGTGCGGCGTGGCCTCGCAGGTGACCTGCACGCCAGCTGCCTTACCGGCACGCACGAGCTCCAGGCCATGGGCGGTGGAGATGTGCTGGATGTGCAGCTTGGCACCGGTCAGCTTGGCGATCTCGATGTCGCGGGCGATCTGGAGCTCCTCGCCGGCAGCCGGCCAGCCCTCGAGAGCCAGACGGGTCGAGACCTTGCCCTCGTTGATCTGGCCGTGGCCGACCAGGTCCTCGTCCTGGCAGTGGCTCATAAAGACCTTGCCGAACATCTTGCCGTAGTCCATGCAGCGACGGAGCATGCCCGCGCCCTGCACGCCACGACCGTCGTCAGTGAAGGCGACGGCGCCGTGGGCGACCATATCGCCCATCTCGGACATGGCCTCGCCCTTAAGACCGCGGGTCATGGCTCCCGACGGATAGACGCGGCAGTGGCCGACCTCGGCAGCGCGGGACTTGACGAACTCCACGACGGTGCCGTTATCGGTGACGGGATCGGTGTTGGGCATGGCGCACACGCCGGTAAAGCCGCCCTTGGCAGCTGCACGGGTGCCGCTCTCGATGTCCTCTTTGACCTCGTAGCCGGGCTCGCGAAGGTGAACGTGCATATCCACCAGGCCGGGGACGAGATATTTGCCGGAAAGGTCGCGGACCTCGGCTCCCTCGACGGCGAGATTCTCGCCGACCTCGGCGATCTTATCGCCGTCAATCAGGACGTCAACGACACCGTCAAGCTCGACGGACGGGTCGACGACGTGGGCATTCTTAAGAAGCAAGGCCATTATCGGCACCTCCAAGCAGCAGATACAGGATAGCCATACGCACGCAGATACCGGCGTAGACCTGCTCCAGGATGACGGAGCGTTGCGGGTGGTCGGCCATATAGGAGTCGAACTCGACGCCGCGGTTGATGGGGCCCGGGTGACAGATAATCGCATCGGGCTTCATGAGCTTCTCGCGGTCCTTGGTCAGGCCGAAGAGCTTGTGGTACTCGCGAATGGTCGGGAACGGAGCGCCCTCGAGGCGCTCCTGCTGCACGCGCAGCATGTAGACGACGTCCAGCTCGGGCAGGACGGAATCAAGGTCGCTCGTCACGTGGTCGCAGCCCAGAACCTCGGGCGCCGGCGGCAGCAGCGTGCCGGGAGCGACGGCGTAGGTCTCGCAGCCCATAATCTTAAGGGCGGGAATCAGCGAGCCGCAGACACGGGAGTGGGCGATGTCGCCGACGACGGCGACCTTCAGACCGTGGAAGTCACCCTTGTGCTCCCAGATGGTGTACAGGTCGAGCAGGGCCTGCGTGGGGTGGTTGTGCTTGCCGTCGCCGGCGCAGATGACGCTCGCGGGCGAGTTCTGCGTGACGATGTAGGGAGCACCGGCGTGCTTATCGCGAACGACGATGCAATCAATCTTGTAGGCGTTGAGGGTCTCGACGGTGTCGACGAGGCTCTCGCCCTTGACCGTGGAGGTCGAGGAGCCGCCAAAGTTGAGGCTGTCGGCCGAAAGGCGCTTCTCGGCGAGCTCGAAGGAGCTGCGGGTGCGCGTCGAGGGCTCGTTGAACATGTTGACGATGGTCTTGCCCTTGAGCGTGGGGACCTTCTTGATCGCACGCTCGTTGACCTCAGAGAACGCCTTGGCGGTCTCGAGGATGAGCTTGATGTCCTCTTCGGAGTACTCGGTAATGTCGATCAGGTGCTTATGGTTGAACGCCACGGTACTACTCACCTCCCAGCGGCGCGGAGCCCACGTGGGAACCCGGCGCGACGTCGTTAATCTCGACGGCGGTGTGGCCGTCGACTTCCTTCATATATAGGTGCACGTTCTCCTCATGCGACGAGGGAACGTTCTTGCCGACAAAGTCCGGCGAGATGGGGAGCTCACGGTGACCGCGGTCAACGAGAACTGCCAGCTCGATGCGGCTCGGACGGCCCAGGTCCATGACAGCATCCAGAGCGGCGCGGATAGTACGGCCCGTATACAGGATGTCGTCCACCAAAACGACGCGCTTGCCGTCGACGCTAAAGGGAATGTTGGTGGCGTGGATCGCGGGAGCGAAATTGGTCGCATAGTCATCGCGGTAGAAGCTGATGTCCAGGCTGCCGAGCGGAACGTCGACGCCCTCGATCTCCTTGATCTCCTCGGCGAGCTTCTTTGCCAGAAGGTCGCCGCGCGTGACGATGCCGACCAGAGCGAGGTCTTCACAGCCCTCGTTGCGCTCGAGAATCTCGTGCGAGATGCGGGTCATCGCTCGATTGACGGCGGTCTCGTCCATGATGACCGCCTTGGGGGAAGTCGTGCCCATCGATCTCCTTCCTCACATGTCTTGACTGCTGACACAGTCAAAAAAATAGATGCCCGACCGCTTAAAGCGGACCAGACACCCACAGGAAGGGCTGCTCTTTGGCAGCTATGTAATTCCATGTGGGTATCTCGTACCCCTTTAATGGTCAAGGGATAGTGTAGCCAACCTCGAGCTTAATTGCGAGCATAAATACAGAACAATCCGTAAACGGAGCCCAATGCTCCATAAACCTATATATATTTGTGGGACGAGCTTGAAAACGCACGCACGAGCTGGCATAATCCCCTCTGCTGCACGCAAATCGGATCTACGTCCAGGGCCGTGGCGTGAGCACTATCGCCAAAAGAGGAATATCTCTGTGTAGATTACGCACAGGGAGCTGCTTCTGTGCTATAGTTCAGGCTTGTTTGTTAACGCGACATGTTCGTTTGTCGCCCAAGGAGGGTCAGTTATGTCCAAAGTTTGCGAAGTTTGCGGTAAGCACCCCGTTGCCGGTCGCTCCATCAGCCACTCTCACCGCGTCACCAACCGTAAGTTCCGCCCCAACATCCAGCGCGTTTACGTCGTCGTCGATGGTCACCGTCGCAAGATGAACGTTTGCTCCACCTGCCTCAAGTCCGGCAAGGTTGCGCGCTCCTAAATAAGGTCTTACCAACAAGTACCTCGGACTCTCCGGGTCAAAGACCTCGCGTTCATATAGAACTTACCAAAGGCGTCCTCCCCCACGGAGGGCGCCTTTTGCACTCATTGGGGACAGACTTACATGAGTGTTTGCAGATGTCAAAGGAATCATAGCCCAGCTGATATGCCTTGAAGCTTGACCAGCGGTACGCATCGAGCGAGTCGAGCGCGCCTTTCACAGGATTGAGATGGATATAATCGAGCAACTGGACCGCCTGCGTGTCCGACTCGACCGCGACCCGCGAATAGCGATTGTCAAACAGGTGCCCCGTTCTCCCCGTTTTCCCATTGAAATACTCATGTATGTCTGTCCCCAATGAGAGGGGCGATGCATTGGGCTGATGGATTAAGTTGAAACGATTCATTTGATTGAAACGTTTTAGTATGCCTTTTACGGGAATCTTACCGTTTACCGAATTATTTATTGCTATCATGCAAGGCGTAGGGTAAATCTCCGATCGCAAGGAGACACAAATGGTGAAAAAGTCACCGGAAAACACTACTCCCGCAATTGTGGACAACGTAGAGGCGCTTGAGGCTAAGCTCGCTCAGATGCGAGAGGCCCAGGCGCTTTTTGCTACGTACACGCAGGAGCAGGTCGACAAGATCTTCTATGAGGCCGCCATGGCCGCCAACAAGGCTCGTATCCCGTTGGCGAAGATGGCCATCGAGGAGACCGGCCGCGGCGTTCTTGAGGACAAGGTCATCAAGAACCACTACGCCGCAGAGTACATCTACAACGCTTACAAGAACACCAAGACCTGTGGCGTTCTGGAGCGCGACGAGGCTTATGGCATCACCAAGATCGCCGAGCCCATCGGCATCGTGGGCGCCGTCATCCCGACGACCAACCCCACCTCCACCGCGATCTTCAAGACGCTGATCTGCCTGAAGACCCGCAACGCCATCATCATCTCCCCGCACCCGGCTGCCGCCAAGTGCACCATCGCCGCCGCCAAGCTCGTGCTTGACGCCGCCGTCAAGGCCGGCGCCCCCGAGGGCATCATCGGCTGGGTCGATGTCCCCTCCATCGAGCTGACCAACATGGTCATGCGCGACGTCGACATCATCCTCGCCACCGGTGGCCCGGGCATGGTCAAGGCCGCCTACTCCTCGGGCAAGCCCGCCCTGGGCGTTGGCGCCGGTAACACCCCGGTCGTCATCGACGACACCGCCGACGTGCTGCTCGCCGTCAACTCCATCATCCACTCCAAGACCTTCGACAACGGCATGATCTGCGCTTCCGAGCAGTCCGTGACCGTCATCGACACCATCTATGACCAGGTCAAAGCCGAGTTCCAGAAGCGCGGCTGCTACTTCGTCAAGCAGGGTGCCGAGATGGAGGCCCTGCGTGCCGCCATGTTCAAGAACGGCGCTCTCGATCACCGCATTCCCGGCATGGCTGCCGCCAAGATCGCCGGGCTCGCCGGCATCGAGGTTCCTGCCAAGACCAAGATCCTGATCGCCGAGGTCACCTCCACCGACCCCGCCAAGGAGGAGTTCTCCCACGAGAAGCTCTCCCCGGTCCTGGCCATGTATCACGCCAAGGACTTCCAGGAGGCCGTCGACAAGGCCGAGCACCTGGTGCTCGCCGGTGGCCCGGGCCACACCGCCTCTCTGTACGTGCACCCCGCCCAGGCCGAGAAGATCAGCCTGTTCGAGCACGTCATGAAGGCCTGCCGTATCGTCATCAACACCCCGTCCTCGCACGGCGGCATCGGTGATCTGTACAACTTTGGCATGAAGCCGTCTCTGACCCTGGGCTGCGGCTCCTGGGGCGGCAACTCCGTCTCCGAGAACGTTGGGGTGAAGCACTTGATCAACGTTAAGACTGTGGCCGAGCGCCGTGAGAACATGCTGTGGTTCCGCGCTCCCGAGAAGGTCTACTTCAAGAAGGGTTCCACGCCCGTCGCTCTCGACGAGCTCGGTACCGTCATGGGCAAGAAGCGCGCCTTCATCGTCACCGACCAGTTCCTCTTCAAGAATGGCAACACCCGCGCCATCGAGGCCAAGCTCGACGAGATGGGCATCGCCCACGACTGCTTCTACGACGTCGAGCCCGATCCGTCGCTGCAGTGCGCACGTCGCGGCGCCAAGCAGATGGCTCTCTTTGAGCCGGACGTCATCATCGCCGTCGGCGGTGGCTCCGCTATGGACGCCGGCAAGATCATGTGGATGATGTACGAGCACCCCGAGTGCAAGTTTGAGGACATGGCCATGGACTTCATGGACATCCGCAAGCGCATCTTCACCTTCCCCGAGATGGGCAAGAAGGCCTACTTCGTCGCCGTCCCGACCTCTTCGGGTACCGGCTCCGAGTGCACGCCGTTCGCCATCATCACCGACAAGGAGACCGGCATCAAGTGGCCGCTCGCCGACTACGCGCTGCTCCCCAACATGGCCATCGTCGACACCGACAACATGATGACCCAGCCCAAGGGCCTCACCTCGGCCTCCGGCGTCGACGTGCTCACCCAC
>CABUVC010000115.1 GCA_902494855.1 uncultured Collinsella sp. | reverse complement strand
CGGCGCTCGTCAACGTCGACGCGCGCCTGATGGTGCAGCTGGTGGTCAATCTGGTGAACAACGCCATCACCTATACGCCCGCGGGCTCGCATATCATGATTTCGATTAGCGTCGACGATGGACGCGTGGCGTGCTCGGTGGCCGATGACGGCCCGGGCATCGCACCCGAGGACCGCGAGCGAATCTTTGAGTCGTTCTACACCGCCAACCACGGTCTGGCTGACAGTCACCGCAGCGTGGGCCTGGGTCTTTCGCTCTGCCGCTCCATTGCGCTGGCGCATGGCGGTAGCATAGAGGTTGCCGCGGCGGACCCGCACGGCTCGGTCTTTACGATTGAGCTTCCTGCCGCCGACGTTTCGTTTGATAAGGAGTAGCGCTGTGCCGAACTCTGCCGTAAAACCGCTCATCTTGGTCGTTGAGGACGACCCCGCCGTCCGCAATCTTATTGTTGCCGCGCTCGAGGCGCACGGCTTGCGCCATATGGCTGTGGAGACCGCCCATGCCGCTATCGCCGCCGCCTCGTCGCAGACGCCGAGCATTGTGCTGCTCGATCTGGGCCTGCCCGATATGGACGGCGTCAAGGTGGTGGAGTCGGTGCGCGCATGGTCGGGCATGCCGATTATCGTGGTCTCGGCGCGCAGCGAGGATGCGGACAAGATTCGCGCGCTCGATGCCGGCGCCGACGACTATCTGACCAAGCCGTTTTCGGTCGAGGAGCTGCTCGCGCGCATTCGCACGACGCTCAGGCGCCTTTCGTATGCGCAAACGGGCGGCGTTGTCTCCGAGGGCTCGTTCGATACCGGTGAGCTGCATATCGATTTTGATGCCGGCATTGCCACGATGGATGGCGAGGAGCTGCATCTGACGCCGATCGAGTATAAGCTCCTGTGCCTGCTGGCGCATAACGCCGACAAGGTGCTGACACACCAGTTTATCCTGCACGAGATTTGGGGCACGGCAACTAAGAGCGACCTGGCGAGCCTGCGTGTCTTTATGGGCACGTTGCGTAAGAAGATTGAGTCCGACCCCGCGCATCCGCGCTATATTCAGACGCACGTGGGTATCGGCTATCGCCTGGTCACCTAAGGCTAGATCGCCAACCACTATCCCAATATGAGTTGCGGTGAAATACGGTTTAAATCTGCCTAATTCCAGGCAAAACAGTCCGTATTCCACCGCAACTTTGTTATTTGCCCTTGGGCTTGCTGGCGTAGAACTTCTTCTTTTTGGGTTTGCCGGCGGGGGAGGGGTTGCCGTTGCCGTGCGGCTTGCTTTCGCCGTGCGGCTTGCCGTTGCCGGCGTGCCCGTGGCCAGGCACTGCCGCGCGAGGCTTGCGGGCCTCGGGATTGCGCAGCTCCTCGACGCGCTCGGCAATTTCCTCGGCGCTAAAGCCTACCTCGGCCATGGCGTCCTCGATGGGCAGGCGACGCACGATATAGCAGTGGTGGACCTTTTGGTTGCGCGCGAAGTCCTCGGGGATGGTCTGCGCTGTGATGTCCTCCAACACCACGCCCGCACGCGCGAGCTTGCGCGTTTCGGGACGGAAGCCACGCAGGTTGCAGCTAAAGATGGCATGGCCGCCCTGCGCGAGCAGGCGCGACACGCCGGCCAGCAGCTCAACGTGGTCGCGCTGGACATCCCAGGTGCGGCGGCCCATCTTGGACGAGTTCGAAAACGTGGGCGGGTCGACAAAGATCAGGTCCCAGCGGTTGCGCGTCTGGCGCTGGTCGCGAATCCAGGCGAGCACGTCGTCGCGCACAAAGTGATGCTGCGGCCCCACAAAGCCGTTCTGGCGCATGTTGCGCTCGGCCCAGTCTAGGTAGGTGTTCGAGAGGTCGACCGTCACGGTCTCCTCGACGCCGCCGTCTGCCGCATAGCAGGTGGCGGTGCCGGTGTAGGCGAACAGATTGAGGAAGCGGCGCGCCTGTTTGGCGTGCTCACGCACCAGGTTGCGGGTGACGCGGTGGTCCAGGAAGATGCCCACATCCAGATAGTCGTCAAAGTTGACGGCAAAGGTAAGGCCGCCCTCTTCGATGAGCGGCAGGCGACGGCGCGCGATGTTGGCGCGCTCGCCCGATGCGCCCTTGCCGGCGCCCTGCTTGCCGTACTGCGAGCCGCCACGTGAGCGCATGCGGGCCTTGGCGTGCACATGCTCGGCGGGAACATCTAGGATGCGCGGTGCGATGGCCAGAATGTCGAGCATGCGGGCCTGGGCCAGTGCGGGGTCGATGGTCTTGGGCGCAGCGTATTCGGCGATGACGAGCCAGCGGCCCGGCGTCTGCGGGCAGCCCTCGTACAGGTCGATGGCGGCGGAGTAATCGGGCAGGTCGGCATCGTAGACGCGGTAGCAGCTCACGCCCTCGCGCTTGGCCCACTTGCGGCGCAGACGGGCATTCTTGCGCAGGCGGTTGGCGAACTGCTCGGACTCCGGGATGAGCACGGGCAGCGGCTTGCCGTCGCCCAAGTCGAGCGTGGCGGCAGGTTCGGGCATGAGGGTGTCGGCGGCTTCGTCTTCGGCGCCCGCGGTCTGCTCCTCGGTGTTTGCGCTGGTCGCAGCCTCAAACGCTGCGGCGGCGTGGTCGAGCGAGGGCCAGACTTCGACGGTTGCCTCCTCGTTGTTGGGCATGATGGCGATCGAACGCTCGGGCTCGGCGTGGAGCGCGCGGGCCAGCAATCCGTCGCGGGTGAGCGCGGCGACCGGCGCGGCGGTGAGCTCAGGCGCGCGGCGCAGTTCGCCGATCAGCGTCATGGCGTCGTGCATGAGCGAAAGCGGGGTCTCGGTCGTGTCCGCGACCAGGGCGGCACCGGCAACGGCACCTGCGTGGTCCAGCACGGTGGCGGACTTGGCGGCGCAAAAATCGACAAAGCGCTTGTAGCCGGCACACTTAACCATGCGCTCGGCGGTCTTGCGGGCGGCAGGGTCGATGTCCGCGGCCACGATGCGTGCCTGGCGCTCGCGTGCTGCCGCCTCGCGTTCGCGCGCCTCGGCAAGCAGCTGCTCCCACAGGGCGGCATCGTGCAGCTGCCAGCCCTCAAAGCCCCAGCGCTCGCGTGCGGCACCTGGGGCGCGGTCGGTCAGAATGTTCACGGCTTCCAGCAACAGGCCGCCGCCGGCGCACGAGGCATCGATCAGCGTGGGAAGGGCTTCGTTCTCGTAATCGTCGGCCGTCAACTCGCGCTCACACAGTGCGGTCCAGCCGACCTGCGCCAGCACCAGGGCGGCGTAGTCGGGGCGCAACACGTGCGCGCCCTCGCCGGCACGGGTCGCCGCGGGCGGCAGGCGCTTGAACAGCGGGTCGCCCGAAAGGTCCAAGCTGATGCTCGCGCGGCGCTGGCGCAGCGAAAGCAACAGATGAACGTCGGGATCGGCGGCGTCGACATCGGCGCGACGGCCCGTGGTCTCGGCCAGACGGTCGCACAGCGCGTCCTTGGCGCGCAGGGCCGAGAAGCGCGTGTTGCGCAGCTGCTCGGTCACGCCGCGGGCGGTAATGGCGATGGTGGCGCCGGGGCGGACGATGCTCTCCCAGGCGATGTCGTAAACGCTATCGTACAGTTCATCGGCATCCTGCGCCTCAAAGCGCCCGAGTACCACGAACACACGGCTCGCCAGGCGCGACCACAGACAGGCGCGGTAGCCTTCTTCGAGCTCGCCCTCAAATGCAGCGCGGCCCTTCAGCCGGCGAACATGCGAAAGTCCGAGGCGTTTAAGCTCATCGGCGAGTGCGGACTCAAAGCCCTCGGGGCAGCTTGCGTAAAATTCCATGGGTGACCTCTCTGGTTGCGTCGCTCCATTATATGATGGATGCTTCGTTTGCCCTTATCCTCGAAAGGAACCCATATGATTGATGCGTGCTCCTTGATTCCCATTTTCATTGCAACAGCCTCAGGACTCGGGGCCTCGCACAGGCTCCCGCCGCCTTACAGAACTGAAAGCTGGGCGTAGGGCAAATCCATGGCACGTGACCTGCGATTGCTCGGCCATAGATGGCGTAATCGAGGCCAAGGGAGGGCATCATGCGCGAGGGAAACGAGAGCTGGTTCTGGCACGCGAACGACATGGTGGTGGCGGGCGACATGAACCTCGTGGTCCGCGTCCTGTGGGTCGCGCTCATCGTAGGCATCGGCGTCGCGACGATGGCCACGCTCTGGATCGTCACGAGGTAGCGCGCCACGAACGGATGACGAGGCACGCGGCGCATGCCACGCTGGCGGAACCCTAGCCTCGCTGCTGGACAATCTGTTCGATGAGCTTCGCGACGGAGTCCTCGGCTGCGTCCCCGATCAGGTGATGGGCCGCGGCCTTCGCCTCTGGCATCGCGCCCGCGACTGCGTAGGAGTTCGGCACCTTTTCGAGGAGCGTCACGTCGTTTTCCGAGTCTCCGATAAAAGCGACCTCGTCCAGCGTGACCCCAAGGCTGCCGAGAAGCGCGTCGAGTCCGTTTACCTTGCTCCAGCCAGCCGGAACAACATCGAGGAAGAATGGGACGGGCGAGGGGAAATCAAGCTCTGGGCAGGCTTCCTTGCATCGACTCCGAACGACTTCCGTCGGGGCGGAGCTGACGTTGACGAAGATGCCGGCGGTGATGACGTCACGGTTCGTGGGCACGTCTCCGAGCGCCATGTCTCTTCCGGAGTCCTTAACGATTTCCAGGGCGAATTCGTCGCCAGGCTCGACGGCGCAGAGGAACTGCTCGCAGCGTTTGCCTGTCTCATCGACATCGGCGACTAGCCAGAGTGACGTCCCCGCGTAGGGGCGTACGGCGCTATCGAGCTTGACGAGGGCCTCCGTCGAGAGCGTCTTTTTGAACACGAGTTCGCCGCTGGAGAAGACCTTCTTTCCGTTGGCCATGATGCCGGTCGAGAAACAGCGCGCGTCGCCGTCAAAGGCATCGGCCAGGTCGGCGTAGTCGCGGCCGCTTGCGGGGCCGAACGCGATGCCCGCATCAAGCGCCGAAAGAATCGCGCTGTGCGTGCGCTCCGATACGACCCTTGAGCCAAACGGCAGCAGGGTCCCGTCCATGTCTGCGAGGATGAGCTTTATCAAGGGGTCCTCCCGTTTCGGTCTGGGCGTCGGTGCGCCGGTGTGCGTCGTCCTAGCTGTATTGCCTGTCTCCCAAGAGATTCTTCGAGATGATCCTGTTAAACTCTACCGGGTCATCCCAGCAAGAGGTCAGGAAGAGGAACAGCAGCTCGATGACGAAGTTGATCGAGCTGTGCGAGAAGGCGACCTCGGTTCCGGTGATGGCCTGATCTCGCGAGATGGCTCGGATGATATACGTGGCACGCTTCGCGAGCGGCGTATCTGGGTTGTCTGTGATCATGATGATGGGGGTGTTCGAATCCTCGGCAGAGTCGAATATGTTGACGAGGCGCTTCGAGTATCCGGACGTCGAAATGACGAGCAGGATGTCATTCTCCTTGAGGCTGGTTGCGGCGGAGACCATGGCATCGGTGGTACTGGGGCAAAACGCCCTGACTCCAACCTGTGAGAGCTTGAACGCCGCGTTTACGCCCAT
>CABUVC010000114.1 GCA_902494855.1 uncultured Collinsella sp. | reverse complement strand
CGAGGCAAAGACGACCATATCTGCGTCTTTCAGCGACTCGATCACGTTGACCATGTCATCCTTCTGCACGCAGACGCCCTCATGAGCGAAGCAGTACTGGCATCCCAAGCAGCCGGCGATCTTCTTGCTGGCAACGCGGACGACCTCGACCGTATTGCCGCCCTCACGCGCGGTCTCGGCAAACGCCTCGACCATGGTATCGGTATTGGCGCCCTTACGCGGGCTACCGCTCAATACAACGATATTCACAAGAATCTCCCTTCTTCATGCCGCAGGCGCGCGGCACACATTTTGTTGTAACCAAAACGGATGGAGCTATTCAGACGTCTGTAGATCGCATCTCTCGCTCGCGCTCTCCAAAGAAGGTGCAAGCAGAAGCATCACGGACATTAATCAGCGCCGATATGGATCACGACATGAAACCGTAAGGGTTGGCCAGAGGTTGCCAGATTCAGTAGCTCGCAGCAATAGAGCGAATGACGACTTCGGCGATATAATCCGTGTCATCTTGATTGTTCCCGCGCGGAAGGTACAGCTCATGTCCAAGCTCAACATCGACCAGCGATCGATTCGCGATCTTCTCACCGATAAGCGATCAGACTTCCTCATCCCCGACTACCAGAGGCCCTACGCCTGGGGCGAGGACGAATGCGCAACGCTGTGGGATGACCTATTCGCGTTCGCTTTTCCGGGCGATGACTACGAGCGCTTCGACAGCGAGAACGACGAATACTTCCTAGGACCCATCGTCACCTTTAAGAACCTCTCTGGCCAACTCGAAATCATTGACGGCCAGCAGCGCCTCACCACCATCATGCTGCTGCTCCGCGCGTTCTACGACAAGTTCACCAACATGAAGGATAAGCAGTCTGTGAAGATGCGCGAGGCAATCGCCCGTTGTGTATGGAAAACCGACGAGTTCGACGAGCCCGACATGGAACGCCTCAAGATCGACTCCGAGGTTGCATCGGACAACGACAAGAATGAATTCCTCGAGATTTTACGAGAGGGCAATGTAGGCGATGGCTGGAAGAGCGCCTATGCCCGCAACTTCGCTTTCTTCCAGAGGAAAATTGAGCAACTGGTGAGCGAGTGGCCCACCTACACCGTCTACATGGCCACACGCGTCATCAACAATGTGATACTGTTGCCCATTGAAGCGGAATCGCAGGACACCGCGCTACGCATCTTCTCGACTCTAAACGACCGAGGGTTGCCTCTCTCGGATGCCGACATCTTCAAGAGCCAGTTCTACAAGCATTATTCCGACACGGGGCGCAAGGACGAGTTCATCCGTCGCTGGAAGGGACTCGAGGAGGGAGCGAACGCTATCTTCCGGCCCATGCGCGGCACACCAACCGATGAGCTATTTACGCGCTACATGTACTACCGCCGCGCGAAGAAAGGCATCCGCGACACGACCACCGCATCGTTGCGCGACTTCTTCGGTGCCGATGGTTACGCCATGCTCAAGGAGGACGCCACGCTCGCCGATCTCGAGGCGCTGCTCGGCTTCTGGAAACGCGTCGACGCGCAGGAAGGGTTCAGCGAGCGCGTGCTCCGCAGGCTCTTCGTGCTGAACTACGCCCCCAACGGCATGTGGACCTATCTGCTAAGCGTCTGGTTCCTTGCCAACAGCGACAGCAAAGGTGTCCTCGATGACGAGGCACTCTACGGCTTTCTAAACAAGATCACGGCATTCATTTTCGCCTACGCCATTGAGCGACCCGGCGTGAACGCGCTGCGTTCGCCAGTGTATCCCGAGATGATCAACATCGTGGAGCACCGCCCGGTGGAGTTTCCTAACCACCACTTCAATCGCGCAAATATTGCTGAGCGATTCCGAACCTACGTGTTCACCAACGGCAGGCCTGTAACAAAGTCCATACTCACTTGGTGGGCGTACGCAGACCCAGATCAACCACTCATGGACCTAGACACCACGCTCGAAATTGAGCACATCTATGCCAAGAAGCGCAACGAGATAGACCCGCTCGTCGATCAATCCAGCCTGGAGGCGCTGGGTAACAAGGCGCTGCTCGAGAAGCGTGTAAACATCCGCGCGGCCGACTACAGATTCTGCGATAAACGCAAATACTATGAGGGATACACCGACGGCAATGGCAAGCGCAAAGCCGGAACAAAGATCACGGAACTCAAGCGCCTGGCACAAGTCATGGGAGACTTCACCGAAATAGACATCGCGACTCGCACGGCACGGATCATCGATGCCTTCGTGGACTACCTGGGCGACAACGGACTTTTGAGCTAAGGAGCGAACATGTTCGAAAGACTAACCAAGTACGCTGGCAAGCTGGCGGACAGAAACATGAATGTCGAGTTTGGGGGCGGGACGTTCGGACTCGAGGATTTCGTCGACGATTTCTATGGACTGGACGGGTTCGCGGACACCAGCTACTTCGAGACGCTTGAACGCCATAGCATCGACACCTCGGAAGGTATAGACAGCTGCGACATCGACCATGGGGACATTGACCTGATACGTGCATGCATCACGTGGTGCGTTCGTGGCGACCGCTTTTGCGACGGACTCCTTGCCGCGCAAGCTAGGAGCGGGTTTCTGGACCGCTGCCTCTCCCGGCTGAAGGAGCTCGACGAGGGCTGAACGGCAGCCACGAAGACGTCTGGCGCTGCGACAGCACGGCGATGCGACAATGCCATGCCGTCCACTCCGTCATGCCACCAAATCAAAAGCGGAACCAACGCTCAATCTTGAGATGCGTTAACCAAAGGACTCACGTTTCTGCCGGGAAGTCGAGAACGCGGGGCACACTGTGGCGCTTTATCCTCAGCTCATAGCTGCACTGCTTACTTGAAATGAACCCGTGGTCAAGATGAACTACGAGAATCATAGCGGGCAGACACCGCCCGCATGCCCCCTTCGGAATAGGCGCTGAGCAGCTCCTGAGCGTGAGCAAACTCGGGCCCTCGCCTCCAACCGAGCAGGCGGTTGACCGCGAGATTTCCCTGGACGTTGTGGACGAAGAGCAGATAGGCGTCCTCGCGCGAAAGCCCAGTCTCCTCCATGATCGAGGGAACCATCTGCTCGGCGCCGCGCTCGACGACGCGCTGTGCCACCCGGGCGTACGCGTCGTCATCCGAGTAGAGCAGATAATAGTCATCGTTTGCCGGCGGACGCTGGCAGAGGGCACCCGCCTCCGTTCCCTCGAGCGGCGGCACCGCCGCCAAGGCCTCGTCGATAAGCGCGTCGAGCAGGGCGAACTTGTCCTCGTAGTGCAGATAGAACGTGCCACGGTTGATATCGGCGCGGCGGCAAATATCCGCTACCGTCATCTTCGCGAAGCCGACCTCGGCCAGCAGCGCGAAGAACGCCTCCCGTATGACCGAGAGTGTATAGCGTCGGCGACGATCGATCTTCCCCGCTTCCATTACCCCTCCAATTGCAACGCTCGACAATGCCCGGCAAACGCTCGTTTATCGACAGCAGGCCGAAGCTGTTCATTGCTCTTAAGCAAATCGACATGGATACTTTTTATAGACACCTGTTTATAATAGCTGAAAGAAGGTATCCAGTGACCCTGTACGAGCAGCTCGTTATCGAGCTCACCAACCGATCGTTTTCCCTTCATGCCGCCTACCGCAGCGGCAGCACGCCCTATGAGCTGAGTGACCGCGAGCCCGAGCCCTACGACCAGCAAATCGAGGACTTCGCCCGTATGATCGAAGAAGCCGATTGCGTGCTGGTGGGCGGGGCCTCCGGGCTCTCCGCGGCGGGCGGCGGCGACTTCTACTACGAGGACAACGCGACCTATCGCAAGCATTTCGGCAAATTCGCCGAGCGCTACGGTTTCAAGGGCGCTTTCGAGGGGTCGTTCTACCGCTGGCCCACCGCCGAGGCGCGCTGGGGATACCTCGCCACCTTCCTCGACACCACGCTCAACGCCCCGCTGCGCAAGCCCTACAGGGACCTCGACGCCATTCTCGCCGAGAAGGATTTCTTCGTGCTCACCACCAACCAGGACACGCAGTTTGTGAAGCTCTATCCCTGGGAGAAAGTGGCAGAGATCCAAGGCGACCACCGCTTCTTTCAGTGCTCCCGCTGTTGCACCGACGCGGTGTGGGATGCGGTCGAGCCGGTCTCCAACATGGTAGAGGCCATGGGAGACGGCCTTGAGGTTCCGACAGAGCTCGTGCCGCGCTGCCCGCACTGCGGGGCAGAGGCGTTCCCCTGGGTTCGCGGCTACGGCAACTTCCTGCAGGGCGAACTCTACGAGGAGCAGTACCGCAAGGTGTCCGAATGGCTCGACGCGCACGCACGGCAGAGGATCCTCTTCCTCGAGCTGGGTGTGGGCCGCATGACGCCCGCGTTTATCCAGGAGCCGTTCTGGGCCCTCACGGCGCAGTTACCGCAGGCCAGCTACATCGCCGTAAACAACAAGACGCAGTTTCTCCCCCGCGCGATCGAGGATCGGGGGCTCGCCGTTCGCGCCGACATCGCCGACGTGCTTGCCGACGTGCGCAAGACGCTGGGGAGGTAGCGCATGGAGACGGCGAAAGCAGTTCGCATAGGCAGGGCGCTAGCCGAAGCGGATCTTGTCATCATCGGCGCTAGCAACGGACTCGACATGGCGGAGGGGCTCAACCTTTTCTGCGCCGATGCTCATTTCCAAGAGGCGTACGGGGACCTCGCCCAGGCAGACGGCATCGGCTGCATACTGCAGGGGCTCGCTTCCCCGGATGCCAGCGTGCGACGCCGATGGGCCGAGCGGTTCCATCAAAAGGAGTATCTCGAATATGAGCCCGGCTCGCTCATGAACGGGCTGCGGCGTCTTACGGAGCACGCCGACACCTTCGTGGTCACATGCAACATCGACGGGCACTTCGCGCGCGCCGGGTTCGACGAGAACCGCGTGCTCGAGACGGAGGGGGGCATACGCACGTCGATCGACGAGCGGCGTCTCGCCCATCCAGACGCCCTCGCCACGGCCCAGCTCGAGGAGCTCGAGCGCCTTGTGCAAGCCCATCGCAACGGCAGGGTCGCCATCCTCGAACTTGGCGTGGGACTGCGCAACGGCATCATAAAGCACATGCTCGCCCAGATCGCGAACGTCTGCGAGCACGCCACCTACATCGTGTTCAACTACAGCCAGGCTATGGCGCCCGATGCATCGTGCGAGACGATTCTCGTTGACGGCGATATGGCCCCGGCTTTCGAGGAGATTGCCCAATGCCGTCTCTAGAGAGGGAAGCGTATAGGCTTCGAAGCCTTATCGACGATGCCGACGCCATCATCGTCGGCATCGGCTCGGGCATGTCAAGCGCCGCCGGGTTCAACCATTACAACCGCGCAGGCATGGCGCGCGCCGGAATGACGGACTGGCAGCAAGCCTTTGGCTTCAAGAGCCTTTTCGACGGCTTCTACCACCTCTACCCCAGCCTCGAGCAGCGATGGGCATACTATGCGCGATACATCGACTTCATGCTGCGCGAGCCGACCTCGCAGCCCTATCTCGACCTACGGTCCCTCATCGGCCATAAGGACTACTTCATCCTGAGCACCAATGTGGACACCCAGGCCGAGAAGACGTTTCCCGACGAGAGAACCTGTAACTAT
>CABUVC010000113.1 GCA_902494855.1 uncultured Collinsella sp. | reverse complement strand
TCCAAAGCATCTACCGAAAGCCCGGCAACACTGGGTTCAAAGCTGGGATCGGACTCGTCGCGCAGCTTGGCGCGTCGGGCGCCGTGGAGCGACGCCACCTGCGCGGTCGCACAGACAACCAGAACAGCCTGCTGAGGAATGCCGGCAGGCATCACCATGTGGTTGAGCACCTGCACCAGAACGCCCATGGCGTAGGAAAGTGCGGCGGCACGCGCCAAGCAGGGCGTCCGCGCAAAGCGCCGCGCAAAGTTTGCATGGGCAGTCGATCCGCAGTAGCCCAGCGCGCAGCACGCCACCAGGCCGCCGGCAATTACTACCTCAAACCGCACTGCCGTAATCATCAGCAGCAACGCCGATACCAACAGCACGCCTGTAATATCGCTCGTCGCATCGATCGTCTGGGGAAGGCGATAGTACAGAAATGGGCGCACGAAAAAGCCAATCACGCTCGCGCCGACAACGATGCTCTCGTAGATGACGACCTCACTCGATGGCACGAACTCGGCTATGCGCACATCAAAGAGATACTCGCACGCCAAAAACGTGAAGAAGAACAGCGCCAGGCATATAATCTCCCGAATGCCCCGACGCAGATATGCGGTTGTGTCTCCCATGCCCCTCATGGTTAACCCCCGGCCGCTCAATTGTCTGGAATTCCATTTTAATAAAGAACCAGTCTCAATATCGAAGCCAGGCTCGAAATGTTGCCAATTCGACCCCAGCCGTCCACATCACGCCGCGATTTTGAGCCGCATGGACCAGAAGGGACGCGCGCGATCTCTAGCTCGGCCAGGAGTGTCTCCAACTACCACTCATTTAAGTACGTCCCCAATGAGTGGCCGAAGAACGTCCCCAACGACTGGTCAAAAATGGGCCATGTGTCCCAGTTGTGGAGACTCCTTGAGCCGTCTGGGTATCGCGAAGGATCGCGCACTCCCCCATCATCAAAAGCGACACACGCTACCAGTTGATGGGAGGCAGCCATGGGCTTCTTTGACAAGATGTTCGAGAAGAAAGAGTGCGCGATTTGCGGTACCGAGCTGGGACTTCTAGGCAAGACAAAAATCAATGAAGGCTACCTGTGCAAAGAGTGCGCCGGCAAGCTCTCCCCCTACTTTCACGGCTATCGCTCCAGCACCGCGGACGATATCCGTGAGCAACTCGCCTACCGCGAGGCCAACGCCGAGCGCCTGTCTTCGTTCAACCCCACGCGCACGCTTTCTGCCGGGCGCACCAATATTATGCTCGATGAGGACGCGGGCCTGCTGATCATTACCTCGCAGAGCCGCTGGAGCGACGCCAATCCCGACATCATCGAGTTCTCGCAGGTACTCGGCTGCGATATGGATATCGACGAGCATCGCACCGAGATCTATCGCGAGACCAAGGACGGCGAGCGCGAGAGCTACAACCCGCCGCGCTACGACCTGGATTACGACTTTAATCTGACCATCCACGTCAACACGCCGTACTTTACCGAGATCAACCTGCGCGTGAACGACTCCACCATCGATCAGCGCGGCTCCATCGAATACCGCGAGGCCAAGCGGCAGGCTACCGAGGTCCGCGACGCGCTGGTGCAGCTGCGCCAGGAGACGCGCGACAGCGTCGTGGCCGCCAAGGCCCCCAAGACCGCGATGACCTGCCCCTTCTGCGGAGCCACCACCATTCCCGATGCCAGTGGGCGCTGCGAATACTGCGGCGGCGCCATCGGCGCATAGCCTCCGGCACGGAAAGGACCGATCATGGCCTTCGAGAGCGTTAACTATCAGTGCCCTGCGTGTGGCGGCCCCCTTCACTTTGCCAGCGCCGAGCAAAAGCTCGTCTGCGACTACTGCGACTCGCGCTTTAAAGTCGAAGAAGTCGAGGCCCTCTATCGCGAGCGCCAGGACAAGGCAGACGCCAAAGCCGATGCCGCAGCCGCGGCTCCCAAACCTGCTGTCGACGATGCCGTGCAGGAGCTGGCTCAAAACGCCGGCTACATCTGTTCGTCGTGCGGCGCCGAGCTCGTGTCCGACGGCACCGTCGCCGTCACCACCTGCCCGTACTGCGGTAACTCCGCCGTGGCGCCCGGCCAGCTCTCTGGCGACTTCTCGCCCGACCTGGTGATTCCGTTTAAGCTCGGGCGCGACGACGTCACGGCCGCACTCAAGGAACACTACAAGGGCAAGATCTTGCTGCCCAAGAGCTTTGTCACCGGCAACCACATCGACGAGGTCCAAGGTGTCTACGTGCCGTTTTGGCTCTACGGCGCCCGCGTTGACGGCGAAGTGTACTTTGACGCGACCAACGAGACCGTGACCGAGGAATCCGACCGCACCGTCACGACCACCGACCACTACGATGCCTATCGCAAGGGCAATATCTCGTTTAAGCGCGTGCCCGTCGACGGATCGTCCAAGATGCCCGACGGCCACATGGATGCCATCGAGCCGTTTGACTACGACGCGCTGCGTCCGTTCTCGGTCGCATATATGCCCGGCTACATCGCCAACCGTTACGACGAGGACTGCGAGACCTGCAAGGCGCGCGCCGAGCGCCGTATGGAAGAAAGCACGATCTCGGCCCTGCGCGAGACCGTCGTCGACGAATACGACGATGCCACGGTCGAAAGCAAGCAGCTCGACTACACCTGGGAAGACAGCGACTACGCCCTGTTCCCCGTCTGGATGCTCTCCACCTCGTGGAACGGCAAGAGCTACCTGTTTGCCATGAACGGCCAGACCGGCCGCTTGGTCGGCGAGCTCCCCTGCTCCAAGTCCAAGCTCGCCATCGCCTCGGTGCTGTTCTTCGTGATCGGATTTATCCTCTCCCAGATTCTCTTTATGGGGGAATACGCCTTCGATCCGGATTACCTCACCTTTGATATCGAGGGCATCCTCATCAACGTCATCGCGCCGCTGATCATCGTGATTATCGGAGACGTGCTACTGGTAGGCCAGCTCAAGACGGCCAACGAAGCAACCCATGCCGATGAGTATTGTGGCGAGCTCGACCTGACCGAGAAGCACGACACCTTCAGCCACACCGAGACCACCGTTGTCATGAAGGACAACAAGGACGATTAGCCATTCTGACCGATACCACCCGGCCTTTGACGAGAAAGGAAGATCACCATGGGACTCTTGAAAGCTGGATTGGGAGCTGCCGGCGGCGTCATGGCCGACCAGTGGAAGGAATTTATCTATTGCGAATCGATGCCCGCTGATGTCTTGGCCTGCAAGGGCAGCAAGCGCACCGGCGGCCGCAGCTCCAACACGCGCGGCGAGGACAACGTCATCTCCAACGGCTCCGTCATCGCCGTCAACGACGGCCAGGGCATGCTCGTGGTGCAAAACGGCAAGATCATCGAGGTCGCGCTGGAGCCCGGCGAGTTTGTCTTTGACACCGGCAGCGAGCCGAGCGTCTTTAGCGGCAACCTGGGCGACTCCATCAAGGAGACCTTCGCCAATATCGGCAGCCGCTTTACCTTTGGCGGCGACGCGGGCAAGGACCAGCGCGTCTACTTTATCAACACCAAGGAGATCATCGGCAACAAGTACGGTACCGCCTCGCCCGTGCCCTTCCGCGTGGTCGATAACAACATTGGCCTGGACGTCGACATCTCCGTGCGCTGCAACGGCGAGTATTCGTACCGCATCACCAACCCGCTGCTGTTCTACACCAATGTATGCGGCAACGTGACCGATAGCTACACGCGCGACAAGATCGACAGCCAGCTTAAGTCCGAGCTGCTCACCGCCCTGCAGCCCGCCTTTGCCAAGATCTCGGAGATGGGCATCCGCTACAGCGCCATCCCCGGCCACACCACCGAGCTCGCCCGCGTGCTCAACGAGGTCCTCTCCGCCGACTGGCGCGACCTGCGCGGCGTCGAGATCGTGAGCTTTGGCGTCAACTCAATCGCCGCTTCGCAAGAAGACGAGCAGATGATCAAGGACCTGCAGAAAGCCGCGGTCATGCGCGATCCCACCATGGCGGCAGCCAACATCGCCAGCGCCCAGAGCGATGCGATGCGCGCGGCAGCCGCCAACCCCAACGGCGCGATGGCAGGCTTTATGGGCATGGGCATGGCAGGTGGCATGGGCGGCATGAACGCCAGCCAGCTGTTCGCCGCCGGCCAGGCACAGCAGCAGGCCGCCCCGCAGCCGGCTCCGGCTCCCGCCCCCGCACCGGCTCCCGCCGCCGCACCTGCGGCCGGCACGTGGACTTGCAGCTGCGGCGCCACCAACACCGGCAAGTTCTGCTCCGAGTGCGGCAGTCCCGCACCCGCCCCGGCACCGGCAAAGTGGTTCTGCCCCAACTGCAGCAGCGAAAACGGCGGCAAGTTCTGCAGCAACTGCGGAACGCCCCGGCCCTAGCCCCTCTATCTGGTAATTGGCGGGGGATCCGCCACCCCCGCATTTGCTTCTATGGGTTTCGTTCGATAAAGGAGGACACCATGAAGACAACGTTCAAAAAGTCCGTACTCGCATTTCTGACATGCGTCCTGGCGCTCGCCTTTGCCCTGACGGGCTGCAGCGGCGGCGGCAAGGACCCCAAGGCCAACTTCGTCGGCAGCTGGCAGTACTCGGGTGGAACCTTGGACGGCGAAGAGCTCACCGATGAGTACATGGATATGCTCAAGGAGTGGGGCCTCAACTGTATCCTGATCCTCGACGAAGACGGCACGGGCGTCCTCGACATGTTCCTTGAGGTCGCCGACCTGAAATGGGAGGCCAAGGACGCCACCACCGTAACGATTACCGCCGAAGATGAGTCGCACGACCTGAAACTCAAGGACGACAAGCTCGTCCTCGAGGTGGAAGGCGACAAGCTTATCTTTACGAAGTCCGACAAGGATCTGTCCGGTACGGTGAAGAAGGATCGCGAGAACGCCGAGAAGGAAGAAGAGATCGATGAGGCCGTCGAAGACGACGACGTCCAGAGCATCGAAATCTCCCCCGCCGTCACCGTCGCCGATGACGACCTGTGCACCATCACCATCACCGAGAAGTTCAAGGACGACTGGGGCGACATCGGCTTTGTCGTCAACATCACCAACAAGAGCGACAAGGACCTGACCTTCTACGCTCCTTCCGGCAAGACCAACGTCAACGGCACCATGAAGGAACCCTGGTTCTCGGCTCACCTGATGCCCGGCACCAACGCCACCGAGGAATTCACGTTCTCGAGCGGCGAGCTCGATAGCCTCGACGACCTGGTCAACACGACCATTGGCATCGACGCCTACCTGACCGATTCCTACGAGGACGTCGCCTCCTACAGCGCAACCATCGCGTAACGGCATGTAACATCAGCCGCGGATTGGCGGACACATCCGCGCACACCAGACGGGGTCGCAGGAGTTAATCCTGCGGCCCCGTCGCTTTTATGCCGATGCGTACCGAGCGTTAGCGCTCCATGTTGGGAACAATGCTGCCCTCCGTTACCGCGTGCACGGCCAGGCGCATGATGTTGTCGTAGCCGGTCTTGTTGAGAATCTCCGAGATG
Source organism: uncultured Collinsella sp. (assembly GCA_902494855.1). Taxonomy (GTDB): domain Bacteria; phylum Actinomycetota; class Coriobacteriia; order Coriobacteriales; family Coriobacteriaceae; genus Collinsella. The sequence continues at coordinate 106 of CABUVC010000113.1, read as the reverse complement.
CGGCGCTTGATGGTGCCCTCGCTCATAAACAACTCGGCCGCGATCTCGCGACGGCTCTTGCCTTCGCAGGCAAGGCGCAAAATCGACAACTCAACGTCGTCGAGCG
>CABUVC010000112.1 GCA_902494855.1 uncultured Collinsella sp. | reverse complement strand
GGCAAGAGTCCCAAGAATCAGACCGTGCATGCGCCTATCCCCGAGGGTTACAGCATCGATCAGCTTGTTGGCAAGATCGTTGATGTTGACGTTGACGTTGCCAAGACCTGGTATTTGTCCGGCTCCGTTGTGGGCGAGCCGCGCTAATGGTTTCTCCCGGGTCAGGTCTTTCCGCCGTTGCGATCGTCGGTCCGACGGCGGTTGGTAAGAGTGATGTTGCCGACCGTTTGGCAGCTCGTCTTTCGTCCGAAGTGCTGTCGTGCGATGCGATGCAAATCTATCGCGGCATGGACATCGGTACCGCAAAGATGGCGCCCGATGAGTGCACGGCGCCGCTGCGTCTCGTCGACATTGTAGAGCCGGGTGTGGCATATTCTGCTGCGCTTTATCAGGCCGACGCTCGCGCGCATGTTGAACGTCTCCTTGGTTCGGGTTGCCTGCCGGTTTTTTGCGGAGGTACGGGGCTGTATCTCAAGGCCGCCCTCGATGAGATGGACTTTCCCTCGGGTGAACTTGAGGACGATCGTCGTGCGGGCTATCAGGAGCTTGCCGAGCGTATTGGCGAGGAAGAACTGCATGCCTTGCTTGCCGAGCGCGATCCAGAATCGGCTGCTGTTATTCATCCCCATAACGTGCGCCGTGTGATTCGTGCGCTCGAGATGAATGATGATGGTATCTCCTATGCACAGCAAAAAAGTCAGTTTAGTGTTCCGCGCGAGCATTATCATGCCCTATGGTTTGGTTTGACGCGTAATCGCGAGGTGCTCTACGAGCGCATTAATCTGCGCGTCGATCTGATGTTTGAGCAGGGTCTTGTCGATGAGGTCCGTGGTCTTATGGACCAGGGGCTGGGAGATGCCCTGACGTCGATGCAGGCAATTGGTTATAAAGAGATCATCGATGCTTTCAATGGCATGATGAGCATGGATGAGGCCCGCGAACTCATTAAGATGCGTTCGCGTCGTTATGCCAAGCGTCAGCTTTCGTGGTTTAAGCGCGATGACCGTATCGTGTGGTTTGATATGGATGAATGTACGATCGATGAGGTCGTTGAGGATATCCTGCATCGTATTGAGGCTGCCTAATGGCCCGTTTCCCCCTTGTTCCCACGGCACCCGAGCCCGAGCGTGCCATTTTAGTTGGTGTTGAGTGGCGCGACAATGCATGGCCACACGATCGCTCGCTTGATGAGCTGGAGCGTCTTGCCCACACAGCTGGTGCCCAGTGCGTGGCACGTTTGTCGCAGCGTTTGGTAAAGCCGTATCCTAAATCGTTTATCGGTTCCGGTAAGGTTGAAGAGCTGTGCGGCCTGGTGCATCGCATGGACGCCGATGTCGTTATTTTTGACGACGACCTGACCCCCTCGCAGCAATCCTATTTGGAGAAAGCCGTGGGCGAGCCGGTAAAGATTATCGATCGTACAGCACTGATCCTGGATATCTTTGGCCTGCATGCTCAGACGCGTGAGGGACGCCTGCAGGTACAGCTGGCACAGCTTCAATATTTGTTGCCTCGCCTGCGTGGCATGTGGAGCCATCTCGCCAAGGAGCAGACGCGCGGCGGCATCGGCTCACGTTTTGGTCAGGGCGAAAGTCAGCTCGAGGTCGACCGTCGCCTCATTCGTAATAAGATCGCTGCGCTTCGTCGTGAGCTCAAGCAGGTTGAACAGCGCCGCGATGTTCAATCCAAGAGCCGCATTGAGTCACCGGCGTTTCGCGTCGCGTTAGCCGGTTATACCAATGCCGGTAAATCGACGTTGCTCAATCGTCTGACCGGCTCTACGGTACTTTCGCAGGACAAGCTGTTTGCTACGCTCGATCCGACGACGCGCTCGTATCGCCTGCCCGGCGGTCGCGGCATGACGATTACCGATACCGTCGGCTTTATTCAAAAACTGCCGCATGGTCTGGTCGATGCCTTTAAATCGACGCTTTCCGAGGTGTTGGGTGCCGATCTAATTCTCAAAGTCGTAGATGCGTCTGACGAGGATTATGAGCGGCAGCTGGAGGCTGTCGACCGCGTGCTTGATGAGATCGGCGCCGGAGAGCGTTTAACGCTTACGGTGTTCAATAAAATCGATCTTCTCGATAGCGTCGATCGATTGAGTTTCCGTCGTCGCTATCCGGAGGCCGTTCTATTCTCGGCCCAAACGGGCGAGGGGCTCGACGATCTCGTCGACCGGATTGCTCGCGAGGCAGCTGCCACCGATGTGTTGCTCTCCGCTGATATCCCGTATCGTGAGGGCGCTCTCATCACGCTGGTGCATGAGCAGGGAACCCTTCTGCATGAGGAATATCTCGAGGACGGCGTTCGCATTGTGGCGAAGTTGCCGGCTCGTATTGCACCGCGGCTCGAGCGTTATCGCACCGAGTAGACGAGCTCCAAAATGCCCAGAATGATGGGCTGATGCAGCAGATAAAAGGGGAGAGCGTGACGTCCAAGGCTGGCGAGCGCCGGCAGGGGGTTGGCGTAGGCCCAGCTAGGGACGGTCTTATCGATTCCCTGCGCTATGTGTGCGGCGAAGTATCCTGCAAGATACATAAAGATAAACGGGATGATGGGGTAGTAATCACCTGAGACAAACCCAGGGCTCGGAAATCCCAGCCACGCCAGGTAGGGGACAGGGTAGATCGTTTTGGGGATGCTCCAGGTGAGGGCGAACAACACAAGGCATAGGGGCATGCCCCATCTCGCCGTTATCTTCTTAAGGACGGGATCGGTCAACGCCACGATGCCGGTGCATGCGGCCATGCAGTAGATGATGCCAAAATTAACCGAATCGTCGACTGAGACAAGTGTTGTTGCCAACCAGACAACGAGTGCTGCTAAGGCGTATTTGGCGGCACGTTTGATATTGTTGCGCGAAAGAGTGCACATCCAACCCGCGATAAACAAAAATACCCAGCTGATGCTGGCGCGCCAGATGTCTTGAAAGACAGTCTGGGTAAACCATGGCATATCCCAGTCGTACAGGTACGCGAAATCGTAGCAAGCGTGAAAACCTGCCATTGAAATCATCGTAAACCCGCGGACGGTATCAAAGATGGTGATGCGTTTTTGCATTACGAGAACCGGCGCATCAATCCGACGACTTTGCCCAGGATAACGGGATTCGTTGCATAGATAGGTTCCATGGTGTCATTCTCAGGCTGCAGACGTACGCGTCCCTGCTCCTTGTAGAACGTCTTGACGGTCGCCGAACCATCAATCATGGCCACGACAATTTCGCCGTTCATGGCACTTTTTTGTTCACGGACGATGATGTAATCGCCATTGAAGATGCCGACATTGATCATTGAGCTCCCATGCACCTCAAGGATAAAGGAACCCTGATCAGTGGCGATTTCGGTCGGGATAGTAAACGTGTCTTCGATATTCTGCTCGGCCAGAATGGGAATCCCAGCCGCGACGCGACCAACGAGCGGCAGCGAGACCGTTCCGCGAGGTGCTGTGGGCTCGTCAGATTTAGAAATTGAGACAGAGGAACCATCCTCGTTAAAGAGTTCCAGGGCGCGCGGTTTGGTGGCATCGCGCTTGAGTAGCCCGCGCGCTTCAAGGGCAGAGAGATGGGCGTGCACGGTGCTGGGGGAGGAAAGGCCCACGGCAGAAGCCATCTCGCGTACGCTGGGCGGATAACCCTTCTCCTGCTGATATTCCTTGATGAAGTCGTAAATTTGCTGCTGACGCTTGGTAATTTTGCGAGCCATCAGGGCATCCTCTCTACCCATGTCAAACAAATGTTCGAATTTTGCTTGACAGGAACAACTGTTCGAAGATAATAATAACCGAACATTCGTTCTCGCGCTAGACATTTTTGTCCGCGCGGCTTGATAAAACTGTTCTCAGCAAAACACGCGAGAGGAGAACATGATGAACGCAACGAATATGGTCCAGGGAAACCTCGCCCTTAAGCTCGAGACGCCTGCAGAACCCACTTTTACGGTTGTTCAGGGTGGCCGCTCCGGCTTTCAGCCTTTGACCGTAAAGCCTGCCCGCAATCAGCAGGCTGTAGTCGCGCCGGCCCGCGTTGCCCTGAAGGTTCCGACGATTGTCGCCGTCGCCGTTGCGCTTGCGCTCTTCTTTGTCCTCGCTACGTCGGTCTTTAGCGCTCGTCATGCCGCGTATGCCGAGTCCGTTTCCAACGTTACATACGAGACCATTCGCGTTCAGCCTGGCGATTCTCTTTGGTCGCTTGCCGAGGAATATCCAATCGAAGGCCTTTCCACGCAAGAGACTTCCGACATGATCCGTAACGTCAATCATCTGGAGCATGGTTCGCTCGCCGCCGGTGCGCATCTTAAGGTTCCTGCTCGTTCGTAATCATTATCGAGCTGCGCATGGTACCCTTGTTATCGTTTAAGAGGAGGTACCATGCGCTGTCCCAAATGCGGCAAGGCACATACCCGCGTCGTTGATTCCCGTATGCAGGAGTCAAATAACACCATTAAGCGCCGTCGCGAATGTTGCTCGTGTAACTACCGCTTTACAACGTTCGAGCGATGCGAGGACCCTATCGAGGTCATTAAGTCAGACGGAACCAAGCAGCGGTTCGATCGCAATAAGCTTCTTGTCGGCTTGATGCGCGCCACCATCAAGCGCGATATCGACACTAAGAAGCTCAATGAGATTATCGATGACATCGAGGTCGAGCTGCGCTCTCGCACACTGACGGCCGTCACGTCCCATGAGTTGGGTGACATGGTGCTCAAGCGCTTGGCCAAGATTGACAAGGTGGCGTACATCCGCTTTGCCTCGGTCTACCGCGATTTCAAAGACGTCGATGAGTTTCTGCAAGAGCTCGACAAGCTAAGGTGATTCCATGTCCAACATTACCGTCAACATAAAGCGTCTCGATCCCACCGTCGAGCTTCCCAAATACGCCCATCCCACTGATGCCGGCTTGGATTTGCGCTCCAACGAGGACTGCGTCTTGAAGCCCTTCGAACGCCGTCTGGTCTCTACGGGGCTGGCCATCGCCCTGCCCGATGGCTACGCCGGCTTCGTCCAGCCCCGCAGCGGCTTGGCCATCAAGCAGGGCTTGTCTATAGTCAACACGCCGGGCCTCATCGACGCTCACTACCGAGGAGAACTCAAGGTTATCCTCATCAACCTGGATCCCACCAACGACATCCAAATCAACAAAGGCGACCGCATAGCCCAACTCGTCATCCAAGAAGTCCCCACGGTCAATCTCATAGAAGTAGAAGAACTAGACGAAACCGACCGAGGCAAAGGAGGCTTCGGCTCCAGCGGCATCGCCTAGGGCGCTCGTATCCCTCCCGCCCGCCTCTCACACATATCATTCCATGCTCAAACATTCTCGCTTCGCTTCGCTCGCTGCGAAACTGCGCGTGGAACGATATGTGTGAGAGGCAGGCGGGCGGCTACTCGCTTGAAATAATATTACATTCTAGTCAGCCAATGCGACAAAGGAACTATCCCTTTGCCGCATTGGCTGTCTGTATTTAGAATTTCCGGTTTCGCCTTTGCAGGTTCTAGTGGTGGGGAATCTGGGATTAGCCGCTAGCGCGTAAACGCAGCTCTCCCGTGGGAGGGCCCTATATATCGTCCCGCGCGCAGTTTCGCAGCAACGCGAG
>CABUVC010000111.1 GCA_902494855.1 uncultured Collinsella sp. | reverse complement strand
CGGCCGATAAGATTGCCGACCTCAAGCGCGCAGCGCTCGACGATGGACATATGTTCTTTGCCGTGTCTGCCGTGACGGGCGCCGGTCTCAATACGTTGATGCTTGCCGTAGGTGAGCAGGTGGCCAAGCTCCGCGCCGAGCTGGCGGTCTCCGATGAACCGGTCGACCTGCGCGACGATGAGTGGGAGCGCCGCCGCCTGCAGCGTGAGAAGCGTTTCCGCATTGTCCAGGAAGAGCCCGGTGCCTTCCGCGTGGTCGGTCGTGCCATCGAGCGCATGGTCATCCAGACCGACTGGGAAAACGAGGAAGCCGTCATCTACCTGCAGCATAAGTTTGCGCGTATGGGTGTTGACGACGCGCTCGAGAAGGCCGGTTGCCGTGCGGGCGACGAGGTCCGCATTTGCCAGCGCGCCTTTGACTTTGAGGGCGCTGAGGACTTCTCGGAGTACGAGGAGCTCGAGGATGCTGGCGAGGACGTTGCCGTTGAAGTCATTGACGTGGCCGATGCTGCGGATGAAGGCGTCGAGGTTGTCGATGCGGCGGATGCCGCGGGCGATGCCGAGACCTCGGAGGGCGAGTAAGCCATGTCGCTGCGCGGTGGAATCGGTTTGCCCGAGCTTCCTCTAGAGGACGGGCAGGAGTTTAGGCTCGGCATTATGGGTGGCACCTTTGATCCCATCCATTACGGGCACCTGGTGACCGCCGAGCAGGCGCGCGAGTCGCTCGACTTGGACGCTGTGCTCTTTATGCCGGCGGGCTCTCCTGCCTTTAAGCTTGACAAGCCGGTGACGCCTGCCGAGGACCGTTACGCCATGACGGTCCTCGCCACCGCCGCGAACCCGGCCTTTTTGGCAAGCCGCTTCGAGATCGATCGTGCCGGTGTCACCTACACAGCCGATACGCTGCGTGCCCTTCGCGACTTTTATCCGCCGCAGGTAAAGCTCTACTTTATTACGGGCGCCGACGCGATTATCGATATTGTGACCTGGCATGATGCCGAACGAATCGCTGAGCTTGCTACCTTTATTGCGGCGACACGACCGGGCTTTGATATCGATACGGCGCGTGCCCGAATCAAAGAGTCGGGGCTGCCGTTCGACGTGCGCTATATTCAGATTCCGGCGCTGGCGATCAGCTCGACGAACATTCGCAAGCGAGTTGCCCGCGGTATGAGCGTGCGCTATCTTACGAGCGAGTCCGTGCTCGGCTACATTCGCAAACGCAGGCTATATGCCGATTTGGGCCAAGAAGATTTTGAGTGATGGGGGTCTACGTTGTCGGTAGAGGATCAGTTTGAGGGCGATGAGCACGCGCTGCTCAAGCGCATTCAAGAGCTGCTCGATGTTCGAATGAAGGATAAGCGCAAGCGCTATGTGCATTCGCTGGGTGTTGCCGAGACCGCACTTCATCTGGCCGAGGTCTACGGCGTTGACCGCTTTGATGCCGCTGCCGCCGGCTTGATCCACGACTGGGACAAAGTGCTCTCCGACGACGAGCTGGTTACGCGCGCTCTGCATTACGGCATTAAGATTGCCGGCTCTCCTTCCGCCGCGACGCCGCTTTTGCATGGTCCTGTTGCCGCCTATGAGCTTCCGCAGCTTTTCCCCGAGTTGTCGCCTGCTGTTTTCCAGGCTGTCGACCGTCACACCGTTGGCGCCTGCGACATGACGCCGCTCGATATGGTGGTCTTTGTGGCCGATGCCATCGAGCCCAACCGCCATGGTGATTATGCCATCGCGCTGCGCAAGATGGTGGGGGAGTCGACGCTTGACGAGTTGTTCTTCTCCTGTTTTGCGCAGGGTCTGGTCTACGTGATCCAGTCCGGGCGTTATCTTTATCCCACGGCTATTACGATTTACAACCATTACGCCCAGCTGCGCTAGCTCGGGTGTGTCTAGAAAGAGGTATTCCATGGCCGATGAGACCATGACCGACGAGCAGATTCTTGAAGGTGTGGAGCACAAGAGCTTCGTTGCCACGTCCGACCGCACCGCTGCCTCGCTGTCCACGAGCGGTGTCGCCGCCGAGGATGTCGCCCGCGCCGCCGCGCAGGCCGCCTACGACAAGAAAGGCGAGGACGTGCAGGTGCTCGATCTGACCGAGCTCTCCGACGTGTGCGACTACTTTGTGCTTGCCACCGGTACCAACAACCGCCAGGTTGATTCTATCGTCGACGAGATCGAGGAGAAGGTCGCCGAGGCTTGCGGCGAGCATCCGTTCTCCATCGAGGGCCGCGAGCAGAAGACCTGGATGCTCATGGACTACGGTTCGGTCGTCGTCCACGTCTTCACTCCCGAAGCCCGCGACTTCTACCGCCTAGAAAAGCTCTGGGGTGACGCCCCCCAGCTCCCCCTCAACCTCCTCTAGTAGCTCATTTGATACGGGGCTTTTTTAGCTACCCCTTACCGTTTGCCGGTCAGTTGCGGTTTTCCGCACCTGCCCGGCTTTCTTTTTGCCCAAAGGCGGTTAATCGTTGAAGAGGGATTGGCGGCCGAAGGATAGGGCGGTGTCGCCGAACTTGTCTCGGACGGCGTCGATCGCGACGGAGAGCTCGCGGCGGTCGCTTGATTGAGCTCCGCGGTCGTCGACTTCGCAGAACAGGTCGGTCTGGATGCCGCCCTGATGGTCAAAGTCGCTCATGCCGATGCCTGCTAAGCGAACATGCATGCCTTCCTGCCAGATGTTGTCGAGCAGTTCGAGCGCAACCGCCACAAAGATGTTCTCATCGTCGGTCGGATGAGGCAGCCGGCGCTGTGCCGAGCGACCGCTTCCATACGAATACTTAAGCTTGAGCGTTACCGTGCCGCCCGTCAGTCCCTGACGGCGTAGACGGCGTCCAACCGACTCACCCAGCAGCGCAATCGCCGCTTCGATGTCCCCACGCTCAGTTAAATCTTTTGCAAAGGTGCGCTCATTGCTTACCGACTTGACCTCACGCTCTTCATCGAGACTCGTGACTTCGGAGATTTCGAGTCCCAGCGCACGCTGGCGCATGCGTTCGCCGTTGACGCCAAAAATTGCAGCTAGCGTGGATTCCGGCGCGCGTGACAGCTCGCCGAGCGTGTAGATGCGCATACGGCGCAGTCGCTCCTCGGCCGAGCGCCCGATGCCGCTCATGGCAGATACCGGCAGCGCGGCCAAAAAGCGCTGCTCGGTTCCGGGGCGCACAATCGTCAATCCAAACGGCTTGTCACGCTCGCTTGCGATCTTTGCGACCGTCTTGTTGCAGCCCACACCAATGGAGCACGTCACTCCCAGCGCTGCCACGCGGTCGCTTATACGTCGTGCTACCAGTAGCGGGTCTTCGGGCGCAAAGCGACCCGGTGTGATATCGATAAAGGCTTCGTCGATGGATACGCGCTCAACGCGCGGCGTCTCCTCGGCAAGAATCGCCATGACCTGCGCGCTCACCTCGCGGTAGCGATCAAAGTGCCCGTGCGTCCAAATGGCTTGCGGGCACAAGCGCCGCGCCTCGGCCGAGGCCATGGCAGAGCGCACGCCAAAGCGACGTGCCTCATACGAACACGTGGACACGACGCCACGCGAATCGGCGTCTCCGCCCACGATGAGCGGCTTTCCGCGCCATTCGGGATGATCGAGCATCTCCACGCTCGCAAAAAACGCATCGAGGTCCATCAGGCCCACCGCCGGACCCGTCCAGGGAGGCGGCGTGACGCCCATGGCATCCTCATAACCGTATGTATGTTCGCGTCTTTCCATGTCATGAGTATACCGCGCAGCTCATGTGGGGTGCGTGTATGTGCTTGCAAATCCCGAATTCTTGTCTAAGATATGGATTTGCCCTCGACTACACCGAAGAAGTTGGTCTCACGGACTTCACCTGCCCGCGTCGATGGCGTATTATGTTCAACTGTTTGTTTGTAGTTGCAGCCTAAAGCTGCTTGGTTGGAGGAGTTTCCTTTGGCAGTCAAGATTCGCCTTGCTCGTCACGGCGCTAAGAAGCGTCCGTACTACCGTGTCGTCGTCGCCGATTCCCGCGCCCCGCGTGACGGTCGTATCATCGAGGAGGTTGGCCGCTACAACCCGATGACCGCCCCCAAGACCATCAACCTCGACCTCGAGAAGATCGCTGACTGGCAGTCCAAGGGCGCTCAGCTCACCGACGCCGTCGCCGCTCTGGTCAAGGCCGCCAACGAGGGCGAGAAGACCGAGACCGTCGTCAAGAAGTCCAAGAAGCAGCTCGCCAAAGAGGCCGAGGCCGCTAAGGCTGCCGCTGAGGCCGCTGAGGGCGCCGAGGAGTAAATCGTGCCTGAGGTTGACGCTGCACAGCTCGAGGGTGAGGCAATGCTCTCAGATCGCATCGCCGATCTCGTCGAATATCTCGTTGTTCAGATCGTCGACGACCCGGATTCCGTGAGCCTTGAGGTCATCGATGGTGACGACGCCTCTACGATTGAGGTTTCTGTCGCCGAGGATGACGTCGCTAAGGTCATCGGCCGTCGTGGCCGTACCATCAAGGCCATTCGCACGCTCGCCCGTGCACTGGCCGCTCGCCTCGACACTGCTGTCGAGGTAGAGGTTCTGGGCTAGGACCTTGAGGTCCCAGTACAAAAACATCGCCCGTGTGGTCAAGCCGCACGGAAGGAAGGGGGAGGTCCTCGCGCAGCCGCTGCGGGGGCTTCCTTCTGTATTAGAGCCGGGTATGCACGTCGCCCTGACGCCGCCGGCGCTCAAGCGCGACCGCTTTTGCACGGTCGTGTCCGTCACCGATACGGGCGATGGCGATCTGGTCTCGTTTGAGGGCATTGACGATTTGACGGCCGCCGAGGGCATCACGGGATGCTACGTGCTGGCAAGTCGTGACGATTTTGAGCTCGATTCGCTCGACGCTGCCTATACCGACCTGATGGGTCGCGAGGTGGTCGACGAGCGCTTCGGTTCGCTCGGCACGATCGTCGAGATCATGTCGACGCCCGCTAACGATGTTTGGGTTGTCGAGGGCGATCGGTACGGCGAGGTACTGATTCCCGTGATCGAGCAGGTTGTGCTCGATCTTCCCGACACAGGAACAATTTCCGTCCACGTTATGGACGGCCTGATCGATATGGACAAGTAGGGAGGACAACATGCTGATTGAGACCCTTTCGGTCTTTCCCGAGATGTTTGAGCCCGTCATGTCCACATCGATTTTGGGCCGCGCCCGCAAGGCCGGCCTTTTTGATTTTAAGGCGTATAACCTGCGCGACTGGACGCACGACCGCCATCGTACCGTCGATGACGAGCCGTACGGCGGCGGGCAGGGCATGCTCATGAAGGTCGAGCCTATCGCAGAGGCCATCGAGGCCATTAGCGCAGAGGGTCCTAAGCCCACTGTGGTGTTCTTTACCCCCTGTGGCGAGCCTTTTACGCAGCATGTGGCCGAGCGCCTGCTCAAAAGTGAGCGCCTGCTGTTTGTGTGCAGCCGTTACGAGGGCGTCGACGAGCGCGCGTATGCGTATGCCGATGAGCGTCTGTCGATCGGCGACTATGTGCTCACGGGCGGCGAGCTGCCCGCGATGGTCGTTGCCGATGCCGTCGTACGCCTCATTCCCGGCGCCCTGGGAGACGAGATGAGCAACGTGGACGAGTCGTTCTCGACCGCCGAGG
>CABUVC010000110.1 GCA_902494855.1 uncultured Collinsella sp. | reverse complement strand
GAGCTTGCGACCACGTGATCGCCGGCACCGGCCACATTAAAGATCGCCAGGAAGTTCGCAGCCATGCCCGAGCTCGTGAGCATCGCCGCGGTACCGCCCTCCATCTCGCAGATCTTGGCGGCAACCAGGTCGCACGTGGGATTCTGCAGGCGGCTGTAGAAGTAGCCCGACTCCTCCAAGTCAAACAGCTTGCCCATGTGCTCGGACGTGTCGTACTTCCACGTGGTGGACTGGTAGATGGGCACCTGGCGCGGCTCCGCATCGCCCGGGCGATAGCCGCCCTGAACACACGTGGTACCGATGGTCTGCTCGCTCATATTTAGCTCCCTTGCCTGGGTTACATTTTTATTCGGTTCACGATACCGCTACCCCGCACCCCTCTCAACCCATCCTCAAGGTAGGTTATTGGACAGATGCATCGGGCTCATTTGCCCCACACTTAGGTATTGGTACGACAATAACGGCGAGATATGCACAAAGCTCTCGATGAACGAATGCGTCGGCAAGGGTACCATAGGCGGGTACACCGCAACCAAGGAGACAACGATGAAGCACATCGATACGACCCAGCTCGACACCACCGCTTGTCAGGCTCAGGCTGCCGAATACCACGCCCGTGGCTTTAACTGTGCCCAGGCCGTCGCCTGTACGCTCGCGCCAGCCGTCGGCCTCGATCCCCAGATTGCCTTCACCCTCACCGAGGGCTTTGGCGCCGGCATGGGCGGCATGACCGAAACCTGCGGCGCCATCTCGGGCGCCGTGGCCATCATGGGCTTTTTGATGAGCGACGGCATGGAAAACCCCAAGACCAAGGGCCAGACCTACAAGCTGTCGCGCGAAATCGCCAAGCGTTTTGGCGAGAAAAACACGACGACCATCTGCGGCACGCTCAAGGGCATCGGATCGGACAAGGGTCCGCTTCGCAGCTGCCCCGGCTGCATCGACGATGCCGTCGAAATCGCCTGTGATGTACTAAAGCAGCTCGCCGAGTAAACGGCAGCACAGAAAAACGACGGCCGGCGCGCTTGGGATCCATCCAAAAGCACGCCGGCCCTCGTCGTTAGAACTCGGCAAATTCGGGGGCGCCGGCCTCAATCTGCTCGCGCCCCGCCATAAGCTCGCGCATCTTAGCGCAAAACGGTTCCTGCTCCCCCGCCTTAAACACCAAATGAATCGTCACGGCGTCCGCGTAATCGGCATCCGCAACCTTGGCACCGCAATCCTGCGCCAAACGAAGCACCTGCTCATACTGCGGATAGGCCACATGCGCGTCAACGGGCACGACGCTCGTCATCTCGACGATCTGCCCGGCATCCTGAGCCGCGGCCACCGCCGCCTGCGTCGCCGCGGTATAGGCGCGTACCAAGCCTCCGGGCCCCAGCAGCGTGCCGCCAAAATAGCGCGTCACCACGCAGCAAACATTTTTGAGTCCTGCGCCGCGCAGCACCTCGAGCGTCGGCATGCCGCTCGTACGGCTCGGCTCACCGTCATCGCTCTGGCGCTCGCGTCCATCGACCAAAATCCACGCGGGAACATTGTGTCGAGCGTCGTAATGGCGCTTTCGAACCGTCTCGATAAAGGCATTTGCCTCATCTTCGGACTCAATATGGACCAGCTGGGCAATAAACCGGCTCTTGCGGTCCACAAACTCGCCCGAAACCTCAATATTCGATTGCAGAGTAAAATAGCTGTCCAACAAAGCCCCTCAACAAAACTAAGCGCGGCAACAAACAGCCTCAATAATACGATAACCCTAGTAAAAAGAATGGCAACGCCGATGATTCCGTCAACGAAAGCGAGAACCCGTCAGCGCGAGCAAGGTGCCTTGAAAGCCGAGGGCATTGACCTTATGGTCATGCCCGAAGGTTTGAAAGGCAGATTGCCGCGCTGACGGGTTCGCAGCGTCAACAAAGTGCTGAGTGGGCCGATAAGCCGGGTTCTGTCGTGAACGGTCATTTATCTTGTCTGCACGTTACCGTGCAGCTCCACGCACGCTACCCGAACGCGGACCGGGCCGGCCCATAGCGTTCCTATTCGCGCTTGCTCCGGATGGGGCTTGCCAAGCCGCCGTGTTACCACGACGCTGGTGGTCTCTTACACCACCGTTTCAGCTTTTCCCTTTACGCCTTGCGGCGCAGGTGGGAGTCTTCTTTTCTGCGGCGCTTTCCGTCGGATCACTCCGCCCGGCCGTTAGCCGGCATCCCGCCCTCTGGAGCCCGGACTTTCCTCACGCGTGCTGCAAGCAGCACATCGCGCGACCGTCTGGCCCACTCAGCAGTGCAAGAGTGTAACACACCGTTGCCGCAGGCAATGGCACAACGCAAACGCTCGACACGATAAACCAAGAACCATGTCATGCAGTACAATAAGGATGTCGATGGGCAACGTCGTCAGTCGAGACGCGACCGCGCTCCACACCCCTCCGTCTACTCGGTGTGTTCCCGCCTCCTCCCCGAGGCGGGATGTCGGCATTTTTCATGCACTGACAACCCAATAGCCTGTGGACAGCCCGGGCAGCATCGCGCATCTCGGCACCAAATGCAAAAAGGGACCCGTCCATTGCGGACGGATCCCTTAAAACAAGTGATCGTCAAACCGATTTACTCGGCGTCGGTCTCCTCGTCCTTCTTCTCGGAAGGCAGCGGGGTGACCTCGATCTCGACGCCCAGAGTCTCAGCAGCGGACTTCATGGACAGGGAGATACGACGACGGTCGAGGTCGATCTCCATGACCTTGACCTGAACCTTGTCGCCAACGTGGGTGACCTGAGAAGGCTGGTCGACGTGCTTGTTGGCCATCTCGGAGATGTGCACCAGGCCCTCGATGCCCTCGCCCAGGTCGACGAAAGCGCCAAACGGGACAAGCTTGGTCACCGTGCCCTCGACGATAGCGCCGACGGGGTACTTCTTGACCAGTGCGCGCCACGGATCCTCGGTGGTCTGCTTGAGACCCAGGGAGATGCGCTCGCGGTTGAGATCGACGTCGAGAACCTCGACCTCGACCTCCTGGCCGACCTTGACAACCTCGGAAGGATGGTTGACGTGGTTCCAGGAGAGCTCGGAGATGTGGATGAGGCCGTCGATACCGCCGAGGTCGACGAAGGCGCCGAAGTCGACGATGGAGGAAACGGTGCCCTGGAGACGCATGCCAGACTTGAGCTTGGACAGGATCTCGGAGCGCTCGGCCTTACGGGACTCCTCGAGCACGACACGACGGGAGAGGACGACGTTGTTGCGGTTGCGGTCCATCTCGATGACGCGGGCCTCGATGCGGGTGCCCATGTAGGAGGTGAGGTCCTTGACGCGACGGAGGTCGACGAGGGAGGCGGGCAGGAAGCCACGCAGGCCGATGTCGAGGATCAGGCCGCCCTTGACAACCTCGATAACCTCGCCCTCGACGTTCTCGCCGGAGTTGAACTTCTCCTCGATGCGGTTCCAAGCACGCTCGTACTCGGCACGCTTCTTGGACAGGACCAGACGACCGTCCTTGTCCTCCTTCTGGAGAACCAGAGCCTCGATAGGATCACCGAGTGCAACGATGTCTGCAGGGTTAGCGTCCTTGCGGATGGACAGCTCGCGGACCGGAATAACGCCCTCGGACTTGAATCCGATGTCAACGAGCACCTCGTCATGCTCGATCTTAACGACAGTGCCGTTAACGAGATCGCCCTCATCAAAGTCGGTAATCGTACCGTCGATGAGGTTGTTCATCTCCTCCTCGTTGACATCGTCAAGAGAGAAAATGGACGAGTTCTGAATCTCACTCAAAGGTGGACCCCTTTCGAACTACGGGGCCCCGATTGCTAGGACCTACAGAAGGGTGCGACAAGCACACAACGTTTAGGAACACTCGGGAGCCGACAGATACTAATGTGACGCTTATGCAATCACGTTCGTATAGGTTACGGGGAAATGAGTTCGATTTCAAGCGTGAACTGCGATTTTTTACTCGTGTGGAGACTTTTTCGTAATCTTATGAACACACGTCTCCGCAACTTGACGATAACCAGCCAGGCATTCGGCTTTGGGGTAAAGTATCCGGAGCCAACGATTCTAGATCGATTTTACGAGAAAGGTGCCCGCGTGCTCAAAGCAGTCGTTTTCGATATGGACGAGACGCTTCTTAGCATCAACCTCAACGCGTTCATCCTTCGCTATTTTAAGGATGTCTCGTCGATGCTCGCGGATATCGGGCGCCGCAGCCGCGGTGGCACGATGGCACGCCTCGGCACCATCCTGGTCGACCTCAACGCCAATCGCCGCAGCGGCACGGACAATCGCACCAATCTTGAGTTTTACCAGACCGAGGTCGAGCGCAGATGTGGTATCTGCCTCTCCGACCCCATGATCTACGAGGCATTTACCTACTACGATCGCGAAGTTCTTCCCCACAAGAATGACGACGTCATCAACGCCCACGCCATGCCGGGCGCACACGCCGCACTCCAGGCCGTACAGAACGCAGGTCTGCGCTGCGCGCTCTTTACCAACCCCAGCTTTCCCCAGGGGGCCATCGAGTGCCGCATGGGTTGGGGCGACCTGGCCGACGCCCCCTTTGAGCTCGTCACGCACATGGGAAACACCACCCGCTGCAAGCCCGATGCCACCTACTATCTAGAGCAGCTTCAGGTGATGGGGCTCGAGCCACACGAGGTCCTTATGGTGGGCAACGACCCCAAGCGCGACTTCCCCAGCCCCGCCTGCGGTATTCAGACTGCCTATGTTGGTCAGGGAAAACCCGGCCGAGCCACCTGGCACGGAACCATGGAAGACTTCGCCCGCGACTTCAACGCCGTAATCGAAGCCTTCTACGAACACCAAGTAGCCGACGAACTGTCCTAGCACACTTGGGTTTTGCCGATCATGATGTTGAGGATCTCGACGTCGGTATCTTTCATGCCCACACGGCCTACGTAGCCCATACTGGCGATTGTCTGCTCAACGGTATCTTGGATCAGGCCCTCGCCGGCGCGGAAGCCGCGACCCTGCATGGCCATATCATGGCCCAGGATCGCTGCATCGACGGCAGCCGAGATCTTGGCGGCACAGCTCGCCTTGGCGCCGTCGCACACGATGCCGCCAACGTTGCCGAGCGTGTTCGAGACTGTCGCGCCGATCTGCTCGCGCGTGCCGCCACACAGCCAGGTAATCGCGGCGCCGGCGCCGCACGCGGCGCAAATAGCACCGCAAAACGCCGAGAGCGCACCAATATAGCTCTTGATATGCACGGCGATAAGATCGGACAGCATCACGGCGCGCACCAGGTGCTCGTGGTCGCAGCGCAGGAACTCAGCATACTCCATGACGGGTAATGCGCAGGTAATGCCCTGATTACCCGAGCCGCACACAATGGCGACCGGCAATGCGCAGCCGTTCATGCGGGCGTCGGACCCGGCGGCTGCACGGGCACGGGCACGGCAGGCGACGTCGTCGGCACGAGCGCCCAGCAGCGTACGGCCTACCTCGGCGCCCCAAGCGTGCGCCAGGCCCTCGGCGCTTATTGCGCCGTTCAGCTCAATCTGCCGGCTCTTATCAACCTTGACTTTGCTGATGTTCAGACTGTTATGACAGATAAAGGTATTGCACACATTGGTATCGGTGAGGCAAGAGGCGATGACAAGGCTATGGAGGCTGTACAGCAGGCTGTATCCTCTCCGCTTCTTGAG
>CABUVC010000109.1 GCA_902494855.1 uncultured Collinsella sp. | reverse complement strand
CAGCGTATTGCCCCGTTTTTGCACCTGCCCGTACAGTCCGGCTGTACGGCGACGCTGCATCGCATGGGTCGTCCCTATAGTGCCGAGGCCTTTGAGGACACGGTGCGCATGATTCGCGCCATCCTGCCGCAGGCGTCTCTTTCGTGCGACGTCATCGTCGGTTTTCCTGGTGAGACGGACGAGGAGTTCGAGGAGTCGCTGTCGCTGTGCCGCCGCGTGGGGTTCTCGCGTATGCACGTGTTCCGCTACAGTAAGCGTCCCGGTACCCTTGCTGCCGACATGCCCGACCAGGTGCCGCCCGAGGTTATGGCCGAGCGCAGCCGCCGTATGCGAGACGCGGCGCAGGAGCTCGCTATTGCCGATGCTCGTCGTCGCGTGGGCACTGTCGAGCGTGCCGTGCTCGAGGATGGTGACAACCTGACGCTCGGTTCGTTCCATCATGCCCGTCTTGACGATACCTGTGGACTTACAGCCCCGTGCCTGCTCGATGTTGCTATCATCGGAGTCGATGATTCCGGCTTGGTCCATGCGTGCAGGGAGGTCCATGGAAGCCTCGAAGATTAGACTTACCGTTCCCGAGGGAGTTGATCCCTCGCGTGTTTTGGGCGCCGGCGACGGCGTCCTTCGTGCGCTCGAGAGCTTGGTTCGCGCTCACGTGGTCGCCCGTGGCGATAGGATCTCCGTGAGCGGCGACCCGGACGAGGTCGAGCTCGTGGCTCGCTTTTTCGAACATGCTTTTCGTGAGGCGGCGGCCGGTCGTACCCTGTCTGCCGACGATGTCTCGCGTTGCCTGGCCGTCTTGCGCGACGGCGAGCATGAGGCCACATCGCTTCGCGATGACGTGCTGCTTTCATACCGCGGTCGTGTCATTCGTCCCAAGACGCTTGGGCAAAAGCGCTATGTGGATGCCATTCGCTCGCATACCATCACCTTTGGCTTGGGTCCTGCCGGTACCGGTAAGACCTATCTGGCCATGGCGCTCGCCGTTGCCGCGCTCAAGCGCCATGAGGTGGGCCGTTTGATTTTGACGCGTCCGGTTGTCGAAGCAGGGGAGAACCTGGGCTTTTTGCCCGGCACCCTCGAGGAAAAGATCGATCCGTACATGCGCCCGCTCTACGATGCCCTTTTTGACATGATGGATCGTGAGCGCACCGATGAGCTTATGGAGCGCGGCGTGATCGAGATCGCCCCGCTCGCCTACATGCGCGGTCGTACGCTGAGCGATGCTTTCGTGGTGCTCGACGAGGCGCAAAATACTACGCCCGAGCAGATGAAGATGTTCCTGACACGCCTTGGATTCAACTCCAAGTTCGTGATTACCGGCGACCTCAGCCAGCGCGACCTGGTGGGTCGTCGTGGTGGCTTGGCGGATGTCGAGAAGATTTTGGGCCGTGTCGACGATGTGGCGTTTGCACACCTGGAGCGCGCCGATGTGGTGCGCCATGCCCTGGTGGGTCGTATCGTCGAGGCATACGATGCTTATGATGACGTGCGTGAGCAGCGCTCGCGCGACCGAAAGGAGTCCCGTTGAGTGTATTGATCAGCAACGATGCCGAGCTCGATACGCTGCTCGACGCGCAGGAAGTGGAGCACATCTGCGAGGTTGTGCTTGCCGCCGAGGGCGTTGAACGTGAAGTCGAGATTTCCCTTTCGTATGTCGACGAGGACGAGATGCACGAGCTCAACCACGAGTGGCGTGGCATCGACCGCACCACCGATGTGCTCTCGTTTGAATGCGACTCGGCCTTTGACGAGGATATTCCCGCCGACGAGACGCTCGAGCTCGGCGATATCATCTTGGCCCCGCAGGTCATTGCCCGTCAGGCCCCCGGCTTTGGCAATAGCCCTGCCGACGAGTGCCGCCTGATGCTCGTACACGGCATGCTGCACCTGCTGGGGTATGACCATATCGAGGACGACGAGGCCGAGGTCATGGAGGCCCGCGAGGACGCCATCCTGCGCGATCTGGCGCTCGAGCGCGGCGAGGACCCCAAGCTAGTCCACGTCGGCCCCATCACCAACCACGCCCACGACTAGGAGCCGTCTATGATTCCCGGATCGAACAAGGACCATCCGTCCTTCTTAAAGTCGTTTTCTTACGCCATGGAGGGTTTCGTCACCGCCGTCAAGACCGAGCGCAACATTAAGGTCATGCTCGTGGCGGGCGTGTGCACCGTCATTGCCGGCTGCATCGTGGGGCTCGACATTGCCGAGTGGGCCACGATTATCATCTGCTGCGGCCTGGTGATTCACGGCGAGCTGTGCAATACCGCCATGGAGGCCATTGTCGATCTGGCGACCCAGGAGCTCCATCCGCTGGCAAAACGCGCCAAGGACATCGCCGCCGCCTCGGTATACGTTCTTTCCATCACCGCCGCGATTGTGGGCTTGCTGGTATTTGCCCACTCGCTCGGCTTTATTTAGAAAGGGATTCCCATGTCCGACAATATGCAGCCTACCGATGAGATTTTGGACGACGAGTCCCCGGATGCTAAGGCGACCGAGGCCTATGAGGAAGTCGAGGAGTTCGACCCGTTTGAGGGCATGAGCGACGAAGAACTCGACGCCCTGTGTGACGAGGATGATGCCCCCATGGGCTTTGGCGACGTTGAGCCTGGGTTCCGCAGCGGCTTCGTCGCCCTGGTCGGTCGTCCCAACGCCGGCAAGTCCACGCTGCTCAACGCCTGCTATGGCAAAAAGGTTGCCATCACCTCGCCGGTGGCCCAAACGACCCGCCGCCGTATGCGCGCCGTCGTCAACCGCCCCGGCTACCAGCTGGTCTTTGTCGATACCCCGGGTATTCACAAGCCCAAGGATGGCCTGGGATCCGAGCTCAACAAGAGCGCGCTGTTCGAGCTGAACGATGTTGACGTCGTCGCGTTTTTGATCGATGCCACTATGCCTATCGGTAGGGGAGACGCCTGGGTTGCCGAACGCGTCAAGAATGCCCGTTCCAAGAAGGTCCTGGTGCTCACCAAGGCCGATGAAGCCGACCCCGCACAGGTCATGGAGCAGCTTAAGGCCGCCCACAAGCTTATGGAATATGACGACGAGATCGTGACGTCGTCGGTCAAGAACTTTAACGTCGATGCCTTCATCGAGACCGTTGCGCACTTTTTGCCCGAGGGTCCGCGTTGGTTCCCCGAGGACATGGGTACCGACGCTTCCGACGAGACGCTCGTTGCCGAGTTTGTGCGCGAAAAGGTCTTGCGCCGCACCCGTGATGAGATTCCGCACTCCGTTGGCGTTATTTGCGATGCGCTCGAGCAGACCAAGAAGGTGCTGCGTGTGCACGCCACCATTTATGTCGAGCGCGAGGGCCAAAAGGGCATCATCATCGGCAAGGGCGGCGAGATGATCAAGCATATCGGTATCGACGCCCGTCGCGATCTTGAGCGCATTTTTGGCACGCAGGTCTTTTTGGAGCTGGACGTGAAGGTCAAGGCCGGCTGGCGTGACGACGAGGTCCAGATTCGCCGCTTTGGCTACAACGCCGAGGACTAAGGACGCGCAGCGCGCATGGCAGGCTCCCGGACATATCGCACGAAGGTGCTCGTGCTCGACAAGACCAAGCTCAAAGAGACCGATCTGATTCTGACGATGCTTGACGAGCGGGGTCGTCAGGTTCGTGCCGTGGCAAAGGGGGCCCGCAAACCCGGTGGGCGCTTGGCGGCGCGCTGCGAATTATTCTGTACCGTCGATATGCTGCTCGCACATGGACGCTCGCTCGACGTTGTTTCTCAGGCCGAGCTTTTGGAAGCGCCGGTTGGCGCCGCGCCCGATTACGAGACGACCTGCGCCGCAAGCGCGATTGCCGAGGTCGCGCGCGTGTGCTCATTCGAGGACGCCGAGGACCCGTTTACCTTTGCCATCACGCAGCGGGCGCTCACGCTTGTCGGCTGTGGGCTCGACTCGGCACATATGGACCTGCTCGTGGCGGCCTTTGTCTTTAAACTGCTGTCGCACGTTGGTTACCGACCCGATTTCTCGGCATGCGTGCTGTGCGGAGACCCGATGCTGTCGTATTTTTCGCCCCAGGCGGGCGGCCTCATGTGCGGGTCGTGCGCGTCGAGCGTGCCCGGTGCCGAGCTGGTGTCGACCGGTGAGGTCGCATGGCTGCGCGCCCTCATGTCCATGACCTTCGATGCGCTTATGGCCGAGAGGATCGACACGCATACGGCGGCGTTCTTGCTCGGGCTTTCGCATGTGTGGGCTGCGACGCACACCGACCAGCGCCTCCGTGCGATGGAATTCATGTTGGGTCGGTGATGATGCGCATGGGCGGTCTGCTTGTGGTAACATACCGACCTGTTGGTACCTCGACCTTGGATGCTCGCTCCACCGACGGCTTCCCAGTCCGAGGCGAATCGAGTCGCCCGCGGGCGACGTAAAACGAAAGGTGAAACAATGACTGTTTCCAAAGAGCGCAAGGCTGAGCTGACTGCCCAGTTCGGTAACACCCCGGTCGACACCGGCAACCCCAAGGTTCAGGTCGCCATCCTGTCCGAGCGCATCAAGGAGCTGACCGAGCACATGAAGTCCCACCAGAAGGACTTCCACACCCGTCGTGGCCTGCTCATGCTCGTCGGCCGTCGTCGTCGTCTTCTCTCCTACATCAAGAAGAACGACATCGTCGAGTACCGTGAGCTCATCAAGGCTCTGGGCATCCGCGACAACATCCAGTAAGGATTTGTACATGCTAAGAGCGTCCTGCGCAGCGGGGCGCTCTTTTTGTGTAAGGGCGCGAACAATCACGCTCTGAAGCGTGGCGGGGGCAGGGGGCCCGCGTCACATGAGAAGCCCGCAGGCAAGGGGCCTGTGGGGTAAAGGAGAACAATGACACTCGTATCCAAGACCTTTGAGCTGTACGGCAAGACCTACACCTTTGAGTCCGGCGAGCTTGCCAAGCAGGCCACCGGCGCCTGCCTGGTCAAGCAGGGCGACACCACGATGCTCGACACCGTGGTTGTCTCCAAGGAGCGCAAGAACTACGACTTCTTCCCGCTGACCGTCGACTTCAACGAGAAGATGTACGCAGCCGGCCGCATTCCGGGTGGCTACCTTAAGCGCGAGGGCCGTCCCAGCGAGAAGGCCACGCTCACGGCTCGCATGATCGACCGCCCGATCCGCCCGAGCTTCCCGGATGGCTTCCGCAACGAGGTGCACATCGTCGCTACCTCGCTCGTCGCCGACCAGGTCAACCCCTTCGACGTCATCAACGTCATGGGTGCTTCGCTGGCCATGACGCTCGGCGGCGTGCCCTTCGAGGGCCCGCTTGCCTGCGTGCGCATCGGCCGCAACGTGGAGACCGGCGAGTTTATCGTCAATCCCACCTATGAGGAGCGCGAGAACTCCGATCTGGACCTGGAGCTGGGCGGCTCTGCCGACTTCATCTCGATGGTCGAGGCCGGCGCCGAGGAGATCTCCGAGGACGACATGCTCGCCGCTATGAAGTTTGGCCAGGAGGCACTCGCTGCCTTCTGCCAGGCCCAAGACGAGTTCGTCGCCGAGTGGGAGCAGGTCAACGGCGCTATCGTCAAGAAGGAGTGCCCGCTCGACCAGCCTGTCGAGGAGGTCCAGGAGCGCATCTTCGCCCACTACGACGAGATGGCCGCTGCCCTGCGCGACGCCGACAAGCTTTCCCGCATCGGTAAGGTCGAGGCTCTGAAGGAGTCCATCCGCGCCGAGTT
>CABUVC010000108.1 GCA_902494855.1 uncultured Collinsella sp. | reverse complement strand
GGCGTTCCATTGTCGATTCGTCGACGATGGGGGCTGTTGACGCGCTCAACGATGCGCGCCGGCGCGGGGCGAAGATCATCGTGGTCGACCCCCGGCGCAGCGGTTCGGCCGCGCTTGCCGACCGCTGGCTGCGCGTGCGTCCCGGATGCGATCTGGCGTTGCTGCTGGGTATCGCACATGTGCTGGTAGCCGAGGACCTGTTCGACCACGAGTTCGTGGACCGCTATACCACGGGTTTTGACGAGCTGGCACAGGCGGCCCGTTATTGGACGCCCGAGTGGGCCGAGTCGATGTGCGACGTGCCGGCGGACGATATCCGTGCGACTGCGCGAGATTTGGCTGCCGCGGCGCCTGCTGCGGTGGTGGACGCTGGCTTTCATGGTGGCATCGGTATCGCATATGCCAATAGCACCCAGACCGCGCGAGCTACCTGTATGGTCGATGTGCTGCTGGGCTGCATCGGACACGCCGGCGGTGCCCTCAACCCATCCACGCCGCTTGTGTTGGGCGACCTCGATCCCACGCGCTTTGCGACGCCGCCGGTGCCGCGTGAGCCTAAGTTGGGGTCCGAGCGCTATCCACTGGTCGATCCGGTGCGCGGCCTGTGCACGACCATCGGTCAGTCGATTCTTGCCGGCGATTTGCGTGGGCTCATCGTCTATGCCAGTAACCCCGGTGCGGGCTATGGCAATGCGCAGGCTTGGTTGGGTATTTTGCAGCAGCTCGACTTGCTCGTGACCGTTGATATTCGCTGGTCCGAGACAGCGCGCGCTTCTGACTTCGTGCTGCCCGACGTGACGTATCTGGAGGCCGACCGTGGCGTGGGAACGGTGATAGGCACCAACGATGCGCGCGTGTTCTACCGTAATGCCGTGCTGCCCGTTCAGCATGACGACACGCGTCCCGGTCGGGAGATCTTTGCTGGTCTGGCACAGGCGTGTGGTGTGGGCGAGTACTTCCAGTTTACGTCTGACGATCTGGCGGCTGCCCAGGTGGCACCGTTTGGGATCGATCTTGCCGCACTCAAGGAGCGCGGCTGGGCCGACACGGGTGTTGCGTTGCCGTCGCGTACGGGCGAGCCGGCGATTCCCTTGGATGGCGGCAAAATTGCGTTGGCAAGCGACGTATGGGAGCGAGCTGGTCTGGGCCGCGTTCCCGGTTGGATCGCGCCCATGGTGGAGCCCGGTCCGGGGATGTTTCGCCTCATTAGCGGCAACCGTCCCTTTGAGTCGCACACCTTGCGAAGGCTTGCGGCCCAAGGTGCCGCTGAGGCTGGATCGGACCTGGATGCCGTGCAGATGAATGCCGATGCCGCCGCTCGCATGGGTATTGCCGACGGCGAGATCGTCGAACTCGTGAGCGATATGGGCCGCGACCGCGTGCGCGTGGAGACGACGCCGTATCTGCATCCGGCGTGCATCTTTACGTCGGCCGCCCCCGGCGGGCGTTCGTTTGGCGCCGATGCCGGTGGCGCTCAAGCCTTGGGCGTGGGCCCGCTCGACCATACACCGCTGCGTTGGGACCCGTTGACGGGCGCCGCGCTCACCCAGGAAAACGCCGTTCGCGTGGAAAAGATCGCGGCGCGCGAGGATAATAGCGATTGATTGACTCAGCCGATCGAGTTGGCTGATAGTTTGACGTTCGAACGATTGATTCACCTTTGGTTTTGAAAGGCCGCACATGAGCGATAGCCAGAACATGTCCGATGAGGTGCGCGCCCGCCTGCGCGCCATTCCCTCCGTCAACGAGCTGCTTGCCGAGTGGCCGGTAGTGAAGGCGGCGGGGGAGACCTGCGACGCGGTGGTCCATGCCGCCGTCACGGCCGAGCTCGACGAGGAGCGCTCCGCGATTCGTGTTGGCGCCGCCCCGCGTTCCAAGCGCGAGCTGGCCTCGGCCATCGAGTGGCGTGCGCATCGCTCTGCGCTGCCGAGCCTGCGTCCCGCCGTCAACGCCACGGGTGTGGTTATCCATACCAACTTGGGTCGCGCCCCGCTCGCGGAATCAGCTGCCAAAGCCGTGGCCGAGGTCGCGCGCGGGTATAGCACACTCGAGTACAGTGTCGACACCTGTTCGCGCGGGTCGCGCAAGGAGCACGCCGCGCAGCTGATCCGCTCACTCACCGGTGCCGAGGACGCGCTCGTGGTCAACAACAATGCCGCCGCGGTGCTGCTGGTGCTTGCCACCCATGCCGCGGGTAAAGAGGTTATCGTCAGCCGCGGCGAGCTTGTCGAGATTGGCGGCAGCTTCCGCATCCCCGATGTCATGGCGGCTTCGGGCGCCAAACTCGTCGAGGTCGGCGCCACCAACCGCACGCATTTGGGCGACTACGAGCGCGCCATCACGCCCGATACGGCGATGATCCTTAAGGTCCATCCTTCCAACTATCGCATCGAGGGTTTTCACGAGGAGGTGGGCTCTCGGGAGCTTGCCGCCCTGGCCCACAAGCATGGCCTGCTGTTCTACGAGGACCAGGGCTCGGGCGCGCTGTTGCCCGACGACATCTTGGTGCGTGGCGGCGAAGAAACCACGCCGGCTTCGGTTTCGGCAGGGCTCGATCTGGTGTCGTGCTCGGGTGATAAGCTGCTGGGTGCCGCGCAGGCGGGCATTATCATGGGCCGACGCGATCTGGTCCAGGCCTGCGGGTCGCA
This sequence comes from uncultured Collinsella sp., assembly GCA_902494855.1. Taxonomy (GTDB): domain Bacteria; phylum Actinomycetota; class Coriobacteriia; order Coriobacteriales; family Coriobacteriaceae; genus Collinsella. Next base: position 3,140 of record CABUVC010000108.1, on the reverse strand, counting down.
TCCGCTTATGCGTGCCCTGCGTCCGGGTAAGCTCGCACTGGCGGCGCTCGAGGCTACACTGCGCATCTACATGGACGGGGCGGATGTGGCCCATCGCGAGGTGCCGGTGCTCAACATGCTCACGCTCCCGCAGACTCATCTGGAGCGTCGCGCACGCAAGCTGCGCGAGCTGATGGTGGCGGGCCTCGATAAGGCTGGCTGCCCGTGTGCTGTGCAGGTGGAAATCGTCGAGGAGTCGTCGACTCCCGGCGGCGGCTCGCTGCCCACCGTCGAGCTGCCAACCATGTGCGTTGCCGTGCGTCTTGTTGACGCGCACCTGACGGTCGATGCGCTCAAGCGCTCGCTTGTCCAGGACTTCGACACGCCGGTTGTCACGCGAACCTCGCACGATCGCATTTTGTTTGACGTGCGCACGCTCGTGGGTGACCGCGATATCGAGACGGCGGCATCGACGCTCGTAGCGTGCGTTAAGAAGGCGATTGCTCGATGAGTGAGGTTCAAGCGCTGGTGGAGTGTCCCGTTATCGTTGGCACAGCGGGCCACATCGACCACGGTAAGTCGGCACTGATCGAGGCGCTGACTGGCAAGAATCCCGATCGTCTGGAGGTTGAGCGCCGTCGCGGTATGACCGTGGAGCTGGGCTTTGGCGAGCTGGCGCTGCCGAGCGGCAAGATCGTGGGCCTGGTCGACGTGCCGGGGCATGCGCACTACCTGCGCGCCATGGTGCAGGGTGCCACGGGCATCGACGTGGCCGTGCTGGTGGTTTCGGCCGTCGAGGGCGTGATGCCGCAGACCCGCGAGCACGTGCATGTGCTGGAGCTGCTGGGCGTCACACACATGGTGGTGGCGCTGACGATGTGCGACCTGGCCGATGCCGAGATGACCGAGCTTGCCGAGCTCGATGTCGATGACTTTTTGTCGGGTACCGTGTTTGCGGGCGCGCCGATCGTGCCCGTGTCGTCTAAGACGGGCGATGGGATTGACGGGCTGCTTTCGGTGCTCGACGAGCAGGTAAGTGCCTGCTGGGATGCCTGTCGCGACCGTTCCGAGCGGAGCGATGCCGCACCTCGACTGCCGATTGACCGCTGCTTTACGATCAAGGGCGTCGGTACCGTGGTGACGGGATCGTTGCACGATGCGCCCGTCGCGGTGGGCGACGAGCTGATGGCTTTGCCGTCGCGTACGGTCTGTCGTGTGCGTGGGATTCAGGTGCATGGCGATACGCCGCAGGCGTTGCCCGGTCAGCGTGTGGCGCTCAACCTAGTTGGTGACGGTGTCGCGGCGCTTGACCGTGGCGAGATGCTGGGCGTGGCGGGCCGCTTTGGTCAGACGTTGCGCTTTATGATGACGTTCACCTACCTGGGCCGCGAGGGCGCCAAGCCGCGTGTGCTCGAGTCGGGTGCGCGCGTGCATGTGATGGCCGGCACAGCCGAGGTCGTCGGCCGCATCATGCTTTTGGAGGGCGAGGCTCCCATGGCGGTGGGCGAGACCCGTACCGTGCAGGTGCGCCTGGATGATCCGCTGCCGCTGCGCGCCGGGGACCATGCCGTGGTGCTGTCCTATTCGCCGGTCATGCTTATTGGTGGAGGGCGCGTACTGTTGTCGCGCTGCCGCCGTTCGCGCGAACTTGCTGAAGGGGAGCGTGCGCTGTATGCGGCGCTCGAGTCCGGCGATATCGCGGGCGGTGTGGGCGCTTGGCTGGCGCTGCAGACGCTGCCGGTTACGGCGGTTGATGTTGCCGAGGCTTTGGATCTTGGTGTCGGCGAGGTCGATGCCGCACTGCGCGGGTTGGTGGCGCAGGGCTCCGTTCGCAAGCTTTCCGTGGGTGATGCGGACCACTTGGCGGATGCCGCCGTGCTCGACGCCGCGATGGATGCCCTGGCGGCGACCCTGTCAGCCATGCATGCGGCGTCTCCCAAGGAGACGGGCTTTACGCCTGGCGCCGTTGCCCATGCTGCGTGGCCTGCCGCTGATGAAGGCGTTGCCGCGGCTCTGATTGCCGAGGGCTGCGCGCGTGGCGTATGCGCTGCCGAGGGGGCCGAGGTGTTCGACCCGCACTCCGCTGCCGCCGCGGCGCGTGTAGTGCGAGAGGCCTGCGAACGTATCGTTGCCTTGCTGGATGAAGCCGGCCTCGATGCGCCGACGCTGCCTGAGGTTGGCGAGCAGTTGCAGCTCGATCGCGACACCATGACGCGTGCCCTGCGCGAGCTTTCGCTCAACCGTTCCATCGTGAAGGTCGAGCGTGACGTTGCCTTGTCCGCCACCGTGGAGTCGCATGCGCGCGAGCTTGTCGCTGTCGCTATCGAGGCTGCCGGGGGCGCTGCCACCACGAGCGTACTGCGCGAGGCCCTGGGTGTGTCGCGCAAACGTGCCATCAGCATCTTGGAACACCTGGATGCCGTGCGCTTCACGGTGCTCGACAAGGAGGCCGGCGGCCTGCGCTCCCTGCGCTAGGCCGGTCACTCGCTCCCGCCTCCTCAGTTGCGGTGAAATAGTTCCTATTTGGAGGCTTTGGCAGTAAATACAGGAACTATTCCACCGCAACTTCTTGTTCGTCTTTTTGGGATGGAGCCGTTTCGGTTTGGTAAAATACCGCCGCACTTGGGAACGGATGGGCTCCGGTGGGCTCCGCGGTCCTCAAAACCGTTGCGAGGCGTGCAAAACGTCTTGGATGTGTTCGATTCACATACGTTCCCGCCATACGCTACCAGCGCTTTTGTGCTCGCGGTCTTGCTGCGTGCCGCAAAGGCGCTGTTTTGTTTTTGCATGGGTTTGCCGTGCCGCTCGCTTTATCGGCGACGGTATTTGGCTTCGCATGCCGGGTTTTGAGCATGCCGATGGGGGTGGTTTGCCGTATGACTACCGTAAGACGGGCCGATCTTTCTTGTGTCGTCCAAGCGGGCGGGCTGTCCTCACGCATGGGCCGCGATAAGGCGCGCATGACGTTTTGCGGCGAACCGCTCATCGAGCGCGTGCTGGGTCGGCTGGCGACAGTTGCCGGCGAGTTGGTCGTGACGACTTCGCGTCCCAGCGAGCTTGCCTACCTTGAGGAGCGCGCGTTTGGCGGCCTGGTGCCGCGAATAGTGTCGGACCTTGAGGGGCCGGCGGGCGCCATGCGCGGCATCGCGAGTTCGCTGACT
>CABUVC010000107.1 GCA_902494855.1 uncultured Collinsella sp. | reverse complement strand
TTGGTAACGCTGCGTATCGGGGATATGACCGAGGTCGTGCGCGAGGCGCTCGACTTTGCGTGGGAGACATTTCGCGACGAGGACCCGCTCACGCGAGGCTGCGAGCTTGCCGTGGAGGAGGTCCATCCACAAAGCGAGTGTCTGGACTGCGGTGAGGTTTTCGACCACGATCGCTTCCACTGTCGCTGTCCCCAGTGTGGTGGTGCCAACGTGCGCCTACTGCACGGCCGCGAACTCGATATCGCAAGTATCGAAATCGAAACCCCCGACGATTAGCCCGCTAGCCATCTGGTGATGGGGTATAAAGGGGCCAAAGTAAGGAGCGCTAAGTATGGCCGAGAAAACGATTGATATTGCATCGCCGATTCTGTCGCGCAACGAGCGCCTGGCAGATCAGCTGCGTCAGCGATTTAATGAGACAAACACCTATGTGATCAATGTGCTGTCGAGCCCCGGCTCGGGTAAGACCACCACGATTCTCGGCACCAACGAGCGCCTGCGTGACAAAGCCGGCCTGCGCTGTGCCGTCATCGAGGGCGATATCGCCTCGGATGTCGATGCCATCACCATGAAGGAAGCCGGCATGCCCGCCATCCAGATCAACACGGGCGGCCTGTGCCACCTCGAGGGCAACATGATCATGGAGGCTGTCGATGCGTTCGACCAGGCCGTCGGTCTGGAGAACATCGACGTCATCTTTATCGAAAACGTGGGTAACCTGGTCTGCCCAGTCGACTTTGACCTGGGCGAGAACCTGTCCATCATGATTCTCTCGGTGCCCGAGGGCGACGACAAGCCCATCAAGTACCCGGGCATCTTCCAACACGCCGGCGCGCAGTTGCTCAACAAGGTCGACGTGGCCCCGGCTTTCGATTTTGACATGGATAGGTATACTAAGACACTCGATGACCTCAATCCGCAGGCGCCGCGGTTTGCCGTGAGCGCGCGCAAGGGCGAGGGCATGGATGCCTGGTGCGATTGGCTCATCGGGCAGATTGAGCAAGCAAGGGCGTAAGTCGGCCGCCATACGGGCGGGCGTAGCCGCAGAGATACGAGATAGGAGCCTCTTTTGAAGCTCATCATCGCCGAGAAAAACGACGCCGCACGTCAGATCGCCGAGCGTCTGTCCACGGGTAAGCCCAAAAAGGACAAGGTGTACAACACCGCCATCTACCGTTTTGAGTGGAAGGGCGAGGAGTGCGTGACCATCGGCCTTGCCGGTCACATCCTGGCACCCGATTTTTGCGACAGTGTGCTGTTCGATAAAAAGTTGGGCTGGTATTCGGTCACGGAGGACGGCGAAATGCTGCCGGCCGATATGCCCGATGGCCTGGCCCGCCCGCCGTACGACACCAAGCGCAAGCCGTTCCTTGCCGATGGCATTTCCATCAAGGGCTGGAAGCTCGAGAGCCTGCCCTATCTCACCTGGGCGCCCGTCATTAAGCTTCCGGCCGAGAAAGAGCTCATCCGCTCGCTTAAGAACCTCGCCAAAAAGTCCGACAGCGTCATCATCGCCACGGACTTCGATCGCGAGGGCGAGCTGATCGGTTCGGACGCCCTCAACAAGGTGCGCGAGGTGGCGCCCGACTTGCCGGTCGCCCGCGCCCAGTATTCTTCGTTTACCAAGGCCGAGATCACGCAGGCCTTCGATAATCTTGTCTCGCTCGACCAGAATCTGGCCGACGCCGGCGAGAGCCGCCAGCACATCGACCTCATTTGGGGTGCGGTGCTCACGCGCTACCTGACGCTCGCCAAGTTTGGCGGCTTTGGCAACGTGCGCTCCGCCGGCCGCGTGCAGACGCCGACGCTTGCCTTGGTGGTCGAGCGCGAGCGCGAGCGCATGGCGTTTGTGCCCGAGGACTATTGGCAGATTCGCGGCATGGGTGCCGCTCAGGGTGCTGCCGAGGATGACCGCTTTAAGATTGCGCACAAGACGGCACGTTTTACCGATAAAGATGCTGCCGAGACGGCGTACGGCCACGTCGACGGCGCTACGACGGCAACCGTCGCCGCGGTGACCAAGCGCTCCCGCAAGCAGCAGCCGCCCACCCCGTTTGCGACGACCTCGCTGCAGGCTGCCGCCGCGGCCGAGGGCATCTCACCTGCACGTACCATGCGCATCGCCGAGTCCCTCTACATGGCGGGCCTCATCAGCTATCCGCGTGTCGACAACACCGTGTACCCTGCGACGCTCGATCTGGGCGCCGTGGTGAGCGACCTGGCAAAGATCAACCCGGCGCTGGCGCCCGTGTGCAAAAAGGTGCTTGCCGGCCCTATGAAGCCCACGCGCGGCAAAGTCGAGACCACCGACCACCCGCCTATCTATCCCACGGGCGAGGGCGATCCGTCCACGCTCGATGGCGGCCAGCGTAAGCTCTACGACCTCATCGCCCGCCGCTTCCTGGCGACGCTTATGGGTCCCGCGACCATCGAGAACACCAAGCTCGAGCTCGACGTGAGCGGCGAGCCGTTCGTGGCCTCGGGCGACGTGCTCGTGACCCCGGGCTTCCGCGAGGCGTACCCGTACGGGCTCAAGCGCGACGAGCAGATGCCGCCGCTGGAGCAGGGCGACACGGTCGACGTGTTCGACATTAAGCTTGAGGCCAAGCAGACCGAGCCGCCCGCGCGCTACAGCCAGGGCAAGCTCGTGCAGGAGATGGAAAAGCGCGGCCTGGGCACCAAGTCCACGCGCGCGAGCATCATCGAGCGCCTGTACGCCGTGCGCTACCTCAAAAACGATCCCGTTGAGCCGAGCCAGCTGGGCATCGCCATCATCGACGCGCTGACGCAGTTTGCCCCGCGCATCACGAGCCCCGATATGACCAGCGAGCTCGACGGCGACATGACTCGCGTCGAGCGCGGCGAGGACACCGAAGAGCATGTCGTGACGCACTCGCGTGCGCTGCTGGCCGGCGTGCTCGACGAGCTGCTCAAGCATACGCAGGAGCTCGGCGACGCCATCAGCGACGCCGTCACGGCTGATGCGCGCGTGGGCGCCTGCCCCAAGTGCGGCAAGGACCTGGTTATGAAGACGAGCGCCAAGACCCGTGGCAGCTTCATTGGCTGCATGGGCTGGCCCGACTGCGACGTGACCTATCCGGTGCCGAGTGGCGTCAAGGTGAGCCCGCTCGAGGGCGAGGCCGCCGTGTGCCCCGAGTGCGGTGCGCCGCGCATTAAGTGCCAGCCGTTCCGCCAGAAGGCCTTCGAGATCTGCGTGAACCCGACGTGTCCCACCAACTACGAGCCCGACCTTAAGGTGGGCGAGTGCAAGGTGTGTGCCGAGGCCGGACGCCATGGCGACCTGATCGCACACAAGAGCGAGAAGAGCGGCAAGCGCTTTATCCGCTGCACCAACTATGACGATTGCGGCGTGAGCTATCCACTGCCGGCGCGTGGAAAACTCGAGGCGACGGGCGAGACCTGTCCCGAGTGCGGCGCTCCCATCGTGGTGGTCAACACGGCGCGCGGCCCGTGGCGTATCTGCGTGAACATGGACTGCCCGACCAAGGAGAAGAAGCCTGCCCGCGGCCGCAAGACCACAACCAAGGCGAGCACGGCGAAGAAGACGACGGCCAAGAAGACCACGGCTAAGAAAGCCACTGCCGCCAAGAAGACGACCGCGAAGAAGTCGACTGCCAAGAAAACAGCCGCCGACAAGTAACGGCGCAGTCGAAACATTGCCCAAAAAAACGAGCGAGGACCCCGCGATCCTTGCTCGTTTTTTTGACCGGTAGTTAGGGACGTTCCTTTTCTGCCGGCAGTTTAGGAACGTCCCTAACTACCGGCTCGGGAACGACAAAGCGCTAGTTCACCTCGACGGGCTTGGCGCCGGGATAGCGCTCCTCAAAGTCTAGGCGGTACTTATTGTCATTGGTGCCCGCCACGTTGTCGCGCGACAGCGGCGCCACGATCTCATTCTTGTGGTCCGCAGGCTTGGCGTATTTCAGGCTGATCTCCCAGGCATCACAGATTGCGTCAATGCGGTGATCCAGGTCGTCGTACAGGGCGATGATATCCTTCCAGGAGCTGTAGTTCTTGGAGCTCGTCGGGACGTCCAGGTCCTCGACGATGTCGTAATACTGCTCGATGGTGTCCTCCGTGCGCTCGGCGACGTCGGCGAGATTTTGACGGGTGGTTCGATCCTCTTCCAGATAGTTGCCGTTGAAGTTCTGCGCGCAGCCACGGACCTGGCTGTCGAGATCTTCGAGCAGGTCGTAGTATTCGCTCAGTCGGCGGTAGAGGTTCTGCTCAGAGAGCGTTGCTTCGCCGCCATCCTCGTCGTCATCGTCATCATCGTCGTACAGGCTGTTGGGATCGCCGAGAGGCTTTAGGTCATCGTCGTCGACGTCATGGTGCAGCTTAGCTACCTCGGCAGTCGTCTGCGTGGCGGCGTTGTCGAACGGTCTGATTGCAAAGAAGATGACCAGGGCGATGATGATCGCCACCAGCACAACGATAACGGCGATAAGCGGCCCGGTGCCGCTCTTTTTGGGAGCGGGGGTCTGTGACGAAGCGGGCGCGTATGCGGGAGCCGGCTGCTGTTGGGGCGAGCCGCTCGCGACGGGTATGCGCTGCGTGGTCTCGACGGCCTCGGTCCTTGCGGCGGGGTCGGGGCTATAGGCGAGGGGGTCGTCCGCCTTGGCTTGCGGCGTATCAAGGGAGCCGGTCTGCTCAAAAGCGGGCTGGCTATCGCTCGCGGCTGTTTGCTCAACGGGTGCACCGCACGAGGTGCAGAACTTGGCATCATCTGCAAGAAGCTTGCCGCACGAGGCGCAATACCGAGACATTGCCACTCCTTTCGCCACATTTCAATGCAATACGACGATTATACCCAGCATCCAAAATTCCCCATCATAAGTTGCGGTGAAATAGGGACTGTTTGGCGGTCTCAGAGCTTCAATCAGTCCCTATTTCACCGCAACTTTTGAAAGGCACCTTTAGCCATTGGGGACGCGTCGAGCACTGGGGTATCATGGTTTGGTTGATATATCTGCATTTACGCGCCTTGTAGGAAGGGGCTGCGCCCATGGCTTTTGAGCCCGCTCAACATAGCTTTATCACGCTCGAGGGCGTCGACGGCGCCGGCAAGTCCACGCAGGCGCGCCTGCTTGCCCGCGCGCTCGACCTCGCTGGCTATCAGGTCGTAACTCTGCGCGAGCCGGGTGGCACTGCCATCAGCGAAAAGATTCGCGCCCTGTTGCTCGACCCCGCCAACACGGCGATGGGCGATACTTGCGAGTTGCTGCTCTACGAGGCGGCGCGCGCCCAGTTGGTGCACGAGGTCATAGCCCCCGCCCTTGCGGCCGGCAAGGTGGTCCTGTGCGATCGCTTCTACGATTCCACGACCTGCTACCAGGCGTTTGCCGATGGCCTCGATCGCCAGATAGTGCGCGACGCCAACAACCTGGCCGTCGCGGGTACGCACCCGGCGCTCACACTCGTCTATCACATCACGCCCGAGCAGGCGGCGCTGCGCATGGCAGCCCGTGGTGCGGCAGATCGCATGGAGGCAAAAGGCATGGCATTCCAGGAGCGTGTCTACCAGGGCTTTTGCGCAATTGCTGCCGAGGAGCCAGACCGCGTAAAGCTCATCGACGCCACTACGACCGTCGAGGAAGTCTTCGAGAAGACGGTCGAGCAGGTTCGCGCGTACGGTCTCGACATTCCGCGGGAAGCCGTCGCCGCCGCGCTTGCCAAGGAGGCCGAGTAACATGGCCCCCGCTCAGGCAAGCCTGCTGGCCAAGCTCGACACCCAAGAGCGCGTGCGCGACTTTTTGACCAATGCCGTCGCTAGCGGTCGCGCATCGCACGCCTACCTGTTTTTGGGCGCTCCC
>CABUVC010000106.1 GCA_902494855.1 uncultured Collinsella sp. | reverse complement strand
TTGCCAAACAGCTCGGCATCATCAATCTGGGGCATGGTCATACCTTTCGTGTTAGTCATTCCGTCCTCTTATACCAAAAAGACGGCCCTCCAAACGGAGCGGCCGTCTTTTGCAGAGATAATTTTAGAAGCGAGGCGGTCCAAGGGACGAGATAACATCCCATCCTCCCCAGTCAACCTAACAGGTCGGCGAGGGTTGCCCAGGTGCCGCAGATTGCCGTGAAAGAGGAGCGACGCGTACTTGGGTACGCGGGCGACGAATGAGCGGCAAGGTGCGGTGGTTGGGCAAGCCGCAGCGCCACCTCCCTACTTAATGGCGGAAGTGGCGCGCACCCGTGAAAACCATCGCAATATTGTGCTCGTTGCAGGCCTGGATGCTCTCGTCATCGCGCTTGGAGCCGCCGGGCTGGATGATGCAGGTCACGCCGTGTGCGGCAAGCACGTCGACGTTGTCGCGGAACGGGAAGAACGCGTCGCTTGCGCAGGCAAAGCCGCCCTTCTCCACGCCCTCGCGCTCGCAGAAGTCCTCGGCGCGCTCGCAGGCAAGCAGCGCAGAGTCAACGCGGTTGGGCTGACCGGGGCCCATGCCAATGCCGGCCTTGCCCTTGGAGACCAGGATGGCGTTGGACTTGACGCCCTTGCAGACCTTCCAGGCAAACTCGAGCTCGGCCATCTCGGCATCGGTGGGCTTGCGGTCGGTGGGGAACGTAAAGGTCGCGGGGTCCTCGGTCACGTGGTCGACCTCCTGCACCAGCATGCCGCCGTCGATGGAGCGCAGTTCCACCTGGGCGCCGTGGTCCACGCCGCCGGTAGCCAGCACGCGCAGGTTGGGGCGCTTGGCCATGCGCTCGAGCGCCTCGGCAGTGTAGCTCGGGGCGATGATGACCTCGACAAACTGCTTGTTCTGATCGGCAAAATGCTCAACCAGCTCAAAGGGAACCTCGCGGTTGCAGGCGATGATGCCGCCGAAGGCGCTCTTGGGATCGCAGGCGAAGGCGCGGTCGTAAGCGGACGTAATGTCCTCGGCAACGGCGGAGCCGCAGGGGTTCTGGTGTTTGAGGATCACGCAGGCAGGCTCGTCGAACTCGCGGACCAGGTTCCAAGCGGCATCGGCATCCAGATAGTTATTGTAGCTGAGCGGCTTGCCCTGGATCTGCTCGGAGCCCACGAGCGGAAACTGCGAGCTCGCGGTGTTCTCGCAACCCTCGGCAAAGCGGTAGACCGTAGCCTTCTGCTGAGGATTCTCGCCATAGCGCAGGTCGTCGACCTTCTCCAGCGAAATCTCGAGCTTGGCAGAGGTATCCGCCACGTCACTTGCCTGGGCGGCAAGCCAACGGGAGATAGCCGTGTCGTAGGCGGCGGTGGTCTGGTAGACCTTCACCTGCAGGCGGCGACGGGTGGAAAGCGTGGTGCAACCGCCGGTCTCGTGCATCTCGGCCAGGACGGCGTCGTAGTCGGCCGGATCGGAGATGACGGTAACGCTCGTGGCGTTCTTGGCAGCAGAGCGCAGCATGGAGGGACCGCCGATGTCGATGTGCTCGATGGCATCCGCGAAGGTGACCTCGGGGTTGGCAACGGTCTTCTCGAACTCGTACAGGTTGACGACGACCAGGTCGATCAGCTTAATGCCGTGCTGAGCGGCCTCCTGCATGTGCTGCTCGGAATCGCGGCGGGCCAGCAGCGCGCCGTGAACCTTGGGGTGCAGGGTCTTAACGCGGCCGTCCATCATCTCGGGATAGCCCGTGAACTCCTCGATGGGGGTTACGGGAACGCCCGCGTCCTCGATGGCACGAGCCGTGCCGCCCGTAGAGATGATCTCGACGCCAAAGTCATCGACCAGCGTCCGTGCGAAATCGACGACGCCCGTCTTATCGGTAACCGAGATCAACGCGCGTGCGATCTTCACATCAGATCCCATGCAGTCCTCCTGTCTGGTACGCCGCCGTGCTCTGTGAGTCGGTGATACGTCGATCTGCAGCGCTCGCGCAGCGGCATTGAAAATACTGATTTAATGTAGCGCATCGAGCGCGTCGATGCACCCCGCAACGGTCGCATGTGCAGAAAAAGCTTGCGAGCGGAGGGCATGGGCGCAGCACCGGGCGCGGTGAGTTCATGGAACACAGGGGCACCATAATTAGATGCCAATGGCGTGGTAGAACTGTGCTCGATATGCATCCGCAAAAGAAAGAGGCACTATGGTCTCGCGGGTTCTCTACCGACCGTTTGACACCGAAGACTTCGACGCCATCGCGCTGATTCTGCAGCAGCTTTGGCATAACAATTCGGATAACGATGAGTACAACCGCCTTGAGGCCGCGTGCGACCTTGCCTACTGCCTTTCGTCGTCGACGTTTTCGCAGGTTGCCGTCATCGACGGCCAGGCGCGCGGCATTGCGCTCGCGCGTGCGGGGCAAAGCTCCGGCGCCACCGTCAATGAACATTGGATGGATACCGAGCGCGCGCTGCTATCGCAGATGCGTGAGCTGGAGCCCGATGCCTGCGCCGAGTATCTCTCGTTTGTGCGCGCAACCATCCGCACCAACAACCGCCTGCTCGAAAGCAGTCCCCTGCCACACGACAACGAGGTCACGTTGCTTGCCGTGGATCGCGATGTCCATGGCCTGGGCGTTGGCTCGGTCTTGCTCGACGCCGCGGTCTCGCACCTGTCCTCGCGCGGGGCAACGAGAGCGCACCTGTACACCGACTCCAACTGCTCATGGAAGTTCTACGAGCTGCATGGCTTTAAGCGCACGGCCACGCACCGCGCCAACCGCGAAGAGCGCCGCCACGACATGCCGCGCGAAAGCTTCCTCTACGAACTCGACCTAACAGCCTAGCCCAAGCAGCCACACCTAGTCATTTAAGAACGTCCCCAATGACTGATCCCCAACAACTAGTCATTTAAGTCTGTCCCTAATGAGTGGCCTAGGGGGTTTGTAGATAGCCGTGGTCAAAATACATCAAATATGAGTACTGTTACCTTTTTAGTAGCAGCGATTCGGGGCATTTTTGATGCTTATAGGCATGACGACCAGCTGCACGAGCTGACGTAACTCCCCAAATGTTCAATAAAATGGGCTCCTAACGAGAAGTACTCTCATTAGGGGCCCATTATTATGTGCAAACATATGTGACCAACGCAGCAACAGTACTCATATTTGGCATTTTTTGTCCACTGCCCCTTGCGCGAAGGTCCTCAGCGGAAAGTTTGACCCGTTTCGATGCACAAAAATGGGATGAATCTTCCCTGGCAACCGCCCAGAAAGATCCACCCCAAAGCAAGCGCTCGCTAGAACGTTCCGCCGCCGCCTCCGCCGACGCCGCCACCACCGCCGCCAGAGAAGCCGCCGCCGCTGCCGCCGCTCGAACTATCGGAACTCGAAGCCAGCTCGCGGATGGTCTCGTGGTACACATCGTTGAACGAATCGAGCGGGGACTCGTTGCCGTAGTGATGGTAATACCACCAGTAGCAGGGGTAGTTGTCGTAGAAATCGTCGCTGTTGCGCAGGTCCGCAGGCACGGCCTCGGCCAGCTGTCGCAGCACTTCTTTCGAAACGCCCAGGGCAACGCCCATCACCAGCAGTTTGTTCCACAAGATCAGGTCGCTGGGAATGGCCTCCTTCAGGCGCGTAAAGTCCTCAAGCCAATGCTTGAGCGCTTTACAGCGAGCCGCCACCTCGGCGCCCTCCGGCGTGTAGCGACGGAAGGTGCAGCTCAGGACAAAGCCCACGATCGTGACGGGGATCGAGATCATAGCGGCACCGACATTGGCATCCGCAAAGTCGGCATAGAACAGAGAGCCCAAAATGCCACAGACAATAATGATGCCGAGAACCAAGCCGGCAACCAGGGCGATGGTGCCGTCCGAGGCGATAAGCTCGCGCGCCTCCAGCTTGCCCTTAACCGTGCTCTGATAGTCCTCGAGCTTGTCGCCAACAGATGTGGTGCGCTCGCTAGCGTACTCCTCCAGCTCGCTAAACGTGCGCGAACGGACTCCGTCCTTATCGGGCTTAACGCCGGCGAAGAAGACCTTGAGCACATCGCGATCGATGCCGTCCTTCTTGGCAGCCTTCCAGGCCTCGTCGGTCACTGTGATGCGATACGTCTGCTCCTCTTTTTCGCGACGGAGCAGACCCTTCTTCTTGGTCTCGGTCGCTTCTTCCAGCTTGATCACGCGGTCGTCGGTAAGCTTCATAAGCGTGGCGATATATGCCTGATCGGGCACCTCGTTCCAGCTCATGAGGGCCGAAAGCACGGCGGGATGGTCGGCCGAAGGCACATCGCGGAAATATTCGTCCTGGAAAAGCGGCTTGGGCTTGCGGCGGCGCAGCTTGAGCACAACGATTGTGCCGGTAAAGGCCACCGCCGCGACAACACTTAGCACGGCAAGCGCATTGGCAATCATGCGAGCGTGAGCGCGGCGAGCGTTGGCCTCGTCGGCCCATTCCTTCTCTTCGCTCAGAATCGTCGACATGCGCTTTTCGCCCGAGACGGCAAGCTGCGGCACCCAGTCGCTGGGGAAGGCGATGCGTGCCTCGGCGAATTCGCCCTCATGCACGCGGGGAATGGTATAGGTGACCATGGGCTCGTCCTCATCGAGCGATACGTCGCCCGTCAGCGAACCGTGGCCCCATGCGCGGAAGTTATCGCCCTTGACGGCAGCCGTCCCGGCAGCGGCATTTGCAAAGTAGACTTCCATCTCGACGTCATCGGAATCCGCCGACCAGCCGTCGCCGACGAATTTCCAGTAGAGCTCGGCGGTATCGGCCCAGTTCATAACCGCACCGGTCATGGAATAACTCACGTAGTAGATTGCGCTGTCGCCGCTCTCGTGAGGGCTGAACACCTTAATCTTTACGCCGTCGTCGGACTGTTCCACCGTGTAAACGCCGTCGTCGCCTTTATTTGCGCTGTCGACCTTGTTAAACGCAGCGTCGTCTTCCTCGACGCTCAGCACATTGACGACCACCGAGCCGCCTTGCTGGTTAGAGCCTGTATTGATATCCCAATACACGCCGTTAATGTCGTCGTCGAAATCGAACTGGCGTCCCTCGACAACGGTCAGCGAGCCATCGGCCTCAACCGTGGCACCGATATAGGTTTGGCTCATGGAGTAGCCGTCGGCGTGCGCGACGGCAGGCAGCAGCAACAACGCAAGCGCGACGAGTGCGCAGACGGAAGCGAATCGCGCAAACAGGCGGCACTGCCGACAGGGCTGGGCAACGGGGGCGTTCATAGGCACATCCTTTGTCTGTGGTACCAGTAGCGTCATTGTCCCACGTTTGCGGGTTCATGTGACGAACATCTAGGCCAGCGGAGTATCAAACGGGACGAAAGTCACGCCCACGACCGGCACCTGGGGACGTTCCTTATCTGCCGGCAATCTGGGACACTCCTTGGCATAGCCCGCCCTGGCAATAGATACCACTTCACAGCTCCGTCACAGGTGTAGCGGCTTTGTGTGGGCACGGCGTGAGCCGATTAAGCCGGCGAGCGAGGGGCATAAAGCAGTTGAGCGAGAACGGTTTGCCCCTTTGCCGTTCGCTTGAGGATCATGTCCCCCTTTTCCGCGGAAACCCCGGCAGTTGCGAAGAGCTGCCGGGGTTTCTGTCGTTTGAGGGGTTGGGCTAGCGGGCGGCGATCGAGCTGTCGAGCCGGTGGTCCGGCACGCGCAACGCGCGGCCTCGGCAACTTGCAGGCCACGGCAGCGTCTCCCCCACCGCGCCCCGCGCTATACTCGTCCGCATGGATATCAAAACACGCAACATAGCAACGCCTGCCGCGGACGCGCCAGCGACGCCACCCGCCTCCGCCCCCGCGCCCGCGCCCGTCGTGGGCC
>CABUVC010000105.1 GCA_902494855.1 uncultured Collinsella sp. | reverse complement strand
GAGCCCCCAGGCATACATCTGCCACGGCGTCCACATGCCCTGTCCAAAAAAGAAATTGCTGGTCAGCGCCGCCAGCGCGCCAACCATAAAACCATTGCGGCGACCAAGCGTCGCCCCCGCGATAATGGCGATGGCACTCACGGGTTTAAAGTCGGGAATGGGGCCAAACAAGATGCGCCCCGCCGCGGCCAACGCCGCCAGAACCAGCGTTGGCATAATCTGGCGCAGGCCCGGTCGCGACGCCTCATAGCCTGCAAAGAACAGCGCAAGCACCAGCGCCACCACGACAAGCATGGCGAGCGCCGCCTGCTCAACGCCCGCCAGCAACGCCGAAGCCATCACGGCTGGCACCGCCAGCAGCAGCGGTATCTCCAGTTTTGCGAGTAGGCGCACGATGCGATAATCCGCCATCCCATCACGCCCTATAAAACACGTTGTCGGCAAAGAAGTCGGCCGGCGGCTCCATGCAGGCAATCTCGCCATCGAACATCATGGCGATGTCGTCGGCGACCTGCTCGGCAAAGTCCAAATCGTGCGTAGCCATGATGACGGTGCCGCCAGCCTTCGCATGGTCACGCAGGGCGCGAGCGATGATGCGGCGGCTCTCCAGGTCCAAGCCCTTCGTGGGCTCGTCAAGCAGCAGCAGCTCGGGGCCAATCAGCAGCAGCTTTGCCAGCGCGAGCAGCTGGCGCTGTCCGCCCGAGAGGTCGTAGGGGTGACGCGTCTCCAGGCCGTCCAATCCCAGTTGCGCCGCACGCTCCCGCGCCAAGTTCTCGTCATATCCGCAGGTCGAGGCCCATTCCATCAGCTCATCGTGAACCGTCTCGGCAACCAGCAATGCTTTGGGGTTCTGAGGCAGCAGCGCCGCCGAGGCCGCTCCGCGCACCATGCGGCCGCGCTGCAGCTTGGCGGTCTTCGCCAGCACCGAGAGCATCGTCGACTTACCGCATCCGTTGCCGCCCACGACCGCATGCACCGCACCGGCCGAAAACGCCACGTCGAGCCCGCGCAGCACCCAACCGCCCGCGCGATCGTAGCGAAACCAGCTCCCTGCCAGGGTGGTAGCCGACCCGCCGTGCATTTTTTGGAGTATTCTGCTCCCATCCGTGCGCGGGAAGGCTTCCGAGCCGTTCTCGAGCGACGTTTGCGCCACAAATTCGGACGATTTGTCCAATTCCGAACTTTTTTTCGCGCTCGATACGTCCCCGGGCGGCTCCAGAGAGCCCAAATTGTCCTCACGCCTGCTGAATACTCCGTTTTTTGCACATCGGACGGCACCCCACCCCAACATGTCGTCGGAAAACAACGATTCTCGGCGTCCCAAAGAAGCCATATCCGCCACCTCGCGCACGCGACCGTCCTCAATCCGGTACGCACACGTCGCATACTCGAGCATTGGACGCGGTTGATGCGTAGCCACAACAACCGTGCAGCCCAACTCACGGTTCACGCGAAACAGCGCGTGCAGAAAATTCTTCTCGGCAACGGGATCGAGCTGAGACGTGGGCTCGTCGAGTAGCAGCACACGCGGACGCAGCGCCAGGACGGCGGCAAGCGACAGCAGCTGCTTGCGGCCGCCCGAAAGCGTATCGGTATCGCGATGAAGCCAGTCCTCCAGACCAAAGAAATAGCTGGTCTCAGCTACGCGACGGCGCATCTCATCACGTGCTAGCCCCAAGTTTTCCAGGCCAAACGCCATCTCGTGCCACACGGTTTCGCACACGATCTGGTTCTCGGGATCCTGGAACACATAGCCCACGCGCTCCGCCGATGCCCGCACGTCCATGTCGGCAACGTTCTCGCCCAGCACGCGCGCATCACCAGTGCGCTCGCCCGCCGGCGCGATCTCGGGCTTGAGCAGCGACAGCAGCGTCGACTTGCCCGAACCGGTACCGCCAACAAGCAGCGCAAATGCACCTTGGGGAACACGCCAATCAAGCCCCTCGAGCACCGGTGCCTCGGCCCCGGGATAGGCAAAACTAAGGCCCTGCACCTCAATCGCCGGAATATCCGGGCCGCACGCCGCGCCCGACACCGGGCCCCTATCCAACCGAGCCATCAGCCAAACCTCTTCTCATCAATCGCGTGCGACGCGCAAGGCAGCATCATCCAGGCAGCGTACACGACATAGCCCCGCCACGGCGCCGGCACCGAGAGCTGCGGATAAAACGAATACTGCGTTGTCGCGGTCCATGCCACCGCCACCGCGGCGGCACCAAACACCGCAAGCCCAGCCAGCGCGGCAACGTCGCTGCGCCCCAGTCGATACCGCGCATACGTCGTACGACGCGTCGCGGCACCCCACCCGCGCGAGCGCATCGCGTCCGCGCGCTCCAGCGAATCTTCCATGCCCCAGCCCATCAACACACTCGATGCCCGCAAACGCGAACGCACGGGGTCGGCCGGCGCGCTGCCCGGCACATCAATCGCATCCTGCACCGCCAGCACCGTACGACCGCGGCGCAAAAACTGCGGGATAAGCCTCATGCACATCGAGATCATGAGCGCAATCACCGGCGCGGCATTGCCCAGCAGCGCGAGTACCTTGTCGTATTCGAGCATCGATGCCGCCGCCTCAAACCACAACACGCTCGCCACAAACAGCCCGCCCATGCACAGGCCGTATACCATGCTCTCCAGATACACCGCGCGCATGCCAATACGGAACAGCTCCGTCGAACCCGAGGCGCTAAACAGAGGATTGACCAGCGCGATAATCAAAATCACTGGCAGCTGCCAGCGAAGCGCCCCCAACGTGCGGGCAGCCCCACGCGTCGCAAATCCATACGCCAGCCCGCCCGCAAGTGACAGCGCAATCAGTACCGGCTGCATCGAGAACATAGTGAGCCCCAGCGTCAGCGCTATATAGAGTGCCGGCACAGCCGGATGCGACATCGAGAATGCCGCGACGGGCTCGTTGCCCGATTCCTCTCGCATGATATCCACGGGCACCCCATCCCCTCGCTCAAACGTCAACGCCGCAGCGCCGCCACCATACACAACCAGCGCAAACACCGCGTCAACGGCACCGACATCGGCGGCAATGCGTCAATCGTTACGCGCTCGTCATATGCCTGCGGTATCATATTGCGCCGTGTATCGTTTCCAAACACACGTCTCTATAACGTAACAGGAGATCACATGGACGCAACCGCAATTATCCTCGCTGCCGGCGAGGGCACCCGCATGAAGTCGAACCACTGCAAGGTTTCGCACAAGATCCTGGGTAAGCCCATGGTCCAGTGGATCGTCGACGCCACCATCAAGGCCGGCTGCAGCCGCGTCGTGGTCGTCATTGGCAGCCACGCCGACGAGATGCGCGCCCTTATCGACGGCGCCTACGCCAACAGCGCCACCAAGGTCGAGTGCGTCGAGCAGACCGAGCGCCTGGGCACCGGTCACGCCGTGAAGGTCGCACTCGAGGCCTGTGGCATCACGCAAGGCCCCGTCGTGGTGCTCAACGGCGACCTGCCGCTCATCACCGCCGACACCGTCGCCAAGTTCGCGCAAACCGTCGCCACCGGCGAGCTCGCCTGCACCGTCATGACCATGACCCCGCCCGATCCTTTCGGCTACGGCCGCATCAAGCTGGGCGCCGATGGTCAGATCGAGCGCATCATCGAGCAGAAGGACTGCACGCCCGAGCAGGCCGCCACGCTGCTGGAGTGCAACGCCGGCTGCTACGCCTTTGACGGCGCGCAGCTCGCCGCCCACATTAACGAGATCGGCAACGACAACGCGCAGTCCGAGTACTATCTGCCCGACATGCTCGAGATCCTCAAGGGCCACGGCCAGGCTGTCTCCATCTTCCACTGCGACGACTACCGCGACGGCCTGGGCGTCAACAGCCGCATCCAGCTCGCACAGCTCACCGCCATCGCGCGCGACCGCATCAACGAGCACTGGATGGCCGAGGGCATTACCTTCATCGACCCCACGCAGGCCTGGATCGGCCCCGATGCCGTTATCGGCCGCGATACCGTCGTGTGGCCGCAGACGCACCTGATCGGCCACGTCACCGTGGGCGAGGAGTGCCAGCTCGGTCCCAACAGCCGCCTCACCGACACCACCGTCGGCAGCGGCTGCACCATCGATGAGACCATCGCCATCGAGGCCGTCATCGAGAACGGCGTCGACTGCGGCCCGCGCGCCTACCTGCGCCCGGGCACCCACATGCTCGACGGATCCAAGGCCGGCACGCACGTGGAGATCAAGAAGTCCACGATCGGCGAGGGTTCCAAGGTGCCCCACCTGTCCTACATCGGCGACACCACCATGGGCTCCGGCGTCAACGTGGGCGCGGGCTCCATCACCTGCAACTACGATGGCGTGCACAAGCACAAGACCGTCATCGGCAAGGACGCCTTCATTGGCTCCGACACCATGATGGTCGCGCCCGCCCAGATCGGCGACGGTGCACTCGTGGCCGCCGGCTCCGTCATCACCGAGCCGGTCCCGGCAGACGCGCTCGGTCTGGGCCGCGCCCGTCAGGTAAATATTGAGGGCTGGGCCGCCGATTACCGCCGCCGCCTGCACGAGGACGACGAGGTATAACGTTTTACCAAGCACAAAAGGAGCTGCTCCATGGGGGCGGCTCCTTTTTCTATCGTGACCTGCGCAACCGGATGAGTGGTCGGTTCGTGTCCGTTGGCGGTAAAGACGTTATCAAGACCCGATAAACCCCGCCGCGCGGTTACAATGCAACAAGGCATCTATATGGCATTCGATGTATAAAGGAGAAGGGTAATGCCGATTAATGATCCCGAGAAGTCGGAGAATATGCGCAAGTCCATCCGCGTGTATTCCGGTTCCTCCAACCGTCCCCTCGCTCAGAAGATTGCTGAGTACCTTGGGGTCGAGCTTTCGGGCCTTACGCTAAAGCAGTTCGCCAATGGTGAGATTTACGCCCGCTACGACGAGACCGTCCGCGGCGCCGACGTCTTCCTGATTCAGTCCGTGGCCGGCGGCAACGTCAACGACATGCTCATGGAGCTGCTCATCGCCACCGACGCTGCCAAGCGCGCATCCGCCCGCTCCATCACCGCCGTTATCACCCACTACGGCTATGCCCGCCAGGACCGCAAGGCCGGCCCGCGCGAGCCCATCACCGCCCGCCTCGTCGCCAACCTGCTCGAGCGTGCCGGCGTCAACCGCATCATCACCCTCGACCTGCACCAGGGCCAGATCCAGGGCTTCTTCGATATCCCGGTTAACCACCTGTCCGCACTGCCGCTATTTGGCCAGTACTACAACGACATGCACTTCGACACCGACAACCTGGTTGTCGTCTCCCCCGACGTGGGTCGCGCCAAGGCCGCCAAGAAGCTGTCCGACATGCTCGGCTGCGACCTGGCCATCGCCCACAAGGGCCGTCCGCGCCACAACGCCGCCGAGGTCATGGGCATCATCGGTGACATCAAGGGCAAGACCTGCATCATCAACGACGACATGATCGACACTGCTGGCACCCTGTGCGCCAACGTCAAGGAGCTCAAGGCTATGGGCGCCGGCGACATCTACGTCTGCGCCACCCACGGCATCTTCTCCGGTCCGGCCATCGAGCGCCTGAACGATGCCCCCATCGTCGAGTGCGTCGTCACCGACGCCATCCCCGTCGAGGTCGGCGGCAAGATCAAGACTATCTCGGTCGCCGAGGAGTTCGCTCAGGCCATCTCCGCCGTTTACCACGAGGAGCCCGTCTCCACGCTCGTCGGCGGCGACTTCGCGCTGTAGTCGCATCGTCCTTGCAACCCGGCGCATCGCCGCCGGAACAGAAGAAACCCCCGCGCTCCCCCTTGCTTCGCAAAGGTCGCGCGGGGGTTTCTTCTGTTCCGGCGGCTCGCTCTG
>CABUVC010000104.1 GCA_902494855.1 uncultured Collinsella sp. | reverse complement strand
TTGAGTGCCCCATCGACGAAGTCGAGCGCCTAACCACCATGGTCCGCGACGTCATGGAACACGTAGTAGACCTCCGCGTACCGTTGATCGCCGAAGCCAGCACCGGCATAACCTGGGCCGACGCGAAATAGGGAAGCACTCCGTAAGGCAAGCTCGCCCAAGACGCAAGACCCCACATACTTAAGATTTGGGACAAACACTACTGATTAATTTGTCCCACAGTAACCAAAACAGAGGGGAGCCCCTTCCAACAAGGGGCTCCCCTCTGCTCAAATCATTTCAGCTAAGTATCTAGACACTCAAGACGCCATCTTGGCGGCAGGAAAGTAAACCTAGGACCTGGCCGGGCGGCGCGGATTAGTTTTTCGTAGATTCCGCACGAGCCGGAAAGCACTTAATGTGCTTTCCGAGCGAGCCCAGGACCTGACCGAACGAAAAACTTACCCGTCTCGCCCGGCCAGGTCCGACGAGCCACGTTAACGAGCCGCCAAGATGGCGTCGATGAGCGTCAGTACGCCCCCGTCGTTGTTGCTCGGAATGCGCCATTTGGCATGCGCGTTCATGTGCTCCTCGGCATTGTCCACGATAAAGCTGTGACCGACGCGCTCCAGCATGGGGATGTCGTTGTAGGTGTCGCCCACGGCGGCAGCATCGGCAATATCGATGCCCAGGTGCTCGCACAGGTGAGCGACGCCGGCGCCCTTGTCGACGCCCAGGTTCATAAAGTCGATCCACTCGCGCCCAGCGTTGGTGACGTAGAGTTTGTCCGAGAACTCGGGGCTATAGGTCTCGCGGAAAGCGGGCTCGGCGTCGTAGCCGGGGAAGAAGACCGAAATCTTGTTGGACTCGAAATCAATGCCCTCAAAGCTGTCTACGTAGTTGATTGTGTTGTAGTAGACGCTGATCTCGTCGTGGTATTGATGGTCGCGGGCAAGCACGTAGAACTCGTCGAAGCAGCACAGGACGGGGACAGCGCGAGGATCCTCCGAGGCACGGTTCAAGACCTGCTGATACAGCTCCACGTCAATATTGCTTTTATAGATATAGCTGCCGCGATAGATCACGCACGCTCCGTTGTCGGGACAAAAGGCGAGGCGGTTCTTGATGCCCTCGAACATCTCCTCGAGCTTGGGGGCGGGACGTCCGCTGGCGGGGCAGAATACGATGCCGGCGTCGGCGAGCTTGTCCAGGCGCTCATCAAGACCCTGGGGCAGCACACGCTCGTCGGTCAGCAGCGTCTTGTCCATATCGACGGCGAGAATCTTAATGTTGCCGATGTTGGCGTCCGATTCGTAAGTTTGCATAAAAATGCGCCTTTCGTTTCGAGATTGTTTCAGACGTTATAACCATCAACTAGTAGTCGAGCGTATTTTCGCAGGAATGGTGCGTATTTGCACCACGCTTCACAAAGTAATGAAAAAACTTTTCAGAAATTTGAATTTGTCGCTTGTGCTGCGGGCACTTTAGCGTAATATAGCGACCATCGAAAACGGAGACGGAAAAACAACCGCTTACCGAGTAAAAGGTACCGTTTACGATATTTGAATTGCGCCCGGCGATACGTGAAAGGAGAGGCAGATGCAGTTCGTAAAGATCATCACCACTGCAGACAATGCCATCCGACGCCAGCGCGCAATTTCCCGACGACGATAACAATCGTCTCTGTCCGCATGGGGCGAATTGCCTCAACAGAGTCATTTTGAGGTCGTTGGGTTTTAGCACGACATTGCTGCATGTTTCTAGGGCATGTATGTGCTGATTTTTGCTATTTAACCTGATATTGCACGGTATATGACCTTGAAATGACTTGCAACTGACCGATGTTCTAACTAGCTACCAAGGGCGAAAGGAAACAGCCATGAGCAAGGAAAAAGTCGTTCTCGCATATTCCGGTGGTCTTGATACATCCGTATGTGTCAAGTGGCTCCAGGACGAGAAGAATCTCGATGTCGTTTGCGTCTGCGGCAACGTGGGCCAGGAAGAGACCGGACTGGATGCCAAGAAGCAGAAGGCGCTCGACCTGGGCGTTCTCGATTGCCAGGTGCTCGACCTGCGCGACGAGTTCTCCGATGAGTTCCTGACCAAAGCCATCGCCGCAAACTCCATGTACGAGAATAAGTATCCGCTGCTCTCCGCCCTGTCTCGCCCGCTGCTTGCCAAGAAGCTTGTTGAGGTCGCCCACGAGTTTGGCGCGACCTACGTCGCCCACGGCTGCACTGGCAAAGGTAACGATCAGGTCCGTTTTGAGGCCGCCGTCAAGGCCCTCGACCCCGAGCTCAAGGTTATCGCCCCGGTTCGCGAGTGGGACCTGAAGTGCCGTCCCGACGAGGTCGCCTATGCCCACGCCCACAACGTGCCGGTTCCCGAGGGTGCCAACGACAACCCCTACTCCATCGACGACAACCTGTGGGGTCGCGCCATCGAGTGCGGTCACCTGGAGGACCCTTGGAATGAGCCGCTCGATGACGCTTGGGTTATGACCAAGAACCCCGAGGACACGCCTGACACCCCGACCTATACCGAGATCGAGTTTGAGGCCGGCAAGCCTGTCGCCGTCGACGGCAAGAAGATGAAGCTCTCCGAGATCGTCATCGCCCTCAACAAGATTTCGGGCGACAACGGCTTTGGCCGTCTTGACCTGGTCGAGGATCGTCTGGTGGGCCTCAAGAGCCGCGAGTGCTATGAGGTTCCCGGCGCCCTGACGCTCATCACCGCCCACAAGGCGCTCGAGGACATCTGCGTCGAGGGCGACCTGCTCAAGACCAAGATCAAGCTCGAGCAGGATTGGGCCACCGCCGTGTACAACGGCCAGTGGTACAGCCCGCTCAAGAACGCGCTCGACGCCTTTATGGCCGATACCCAGAAGTTCGTGACCGGCACTGTCCGTCTGAAGTTCTTTAAGGGCAACTGCCATGTCGTCGGCCGCAAGAGTCCCTTCAGCCTCTACGACTACGGCCTGGCTACCTACGACCGCGACACCACGTTTGACGAGAAGGCCAGCGCCGGCTTTATCGAGATCGATACGCTGTCGCTCAAGACGTGGGCAAAGGTCCAGGGCCCCAGCTCTGCTGCTGCCCAGGCCTAGCGCCTCCTTCCCTTGGTATCCGCGCGGCCCATCCGCGTGATACATAACGGGCGCACGGGGTCCCTACCTTTCGTTATGCTTGCTGACACTTCTTAACATCGGTGGCCCCTACGTTCCGCCCGCATATATGATGCCGCGTCTGCGGCTGAGTCCGAGCCCCGCCGGGGTTGTCCGGCGGGGCTCCTTCTATCAATTTGGCGGCTCTGTGCCTATATATATGAGGAGTATCCATTATGTTCAATGCTATCGCGCATGCTTTGCTTGCCCTCGCGCCCGAGTTCGATGCTGTAAGGGTCGAGGACGTTCCTATGAGCCTGAAGGCCTGGATCGATGGTTCGCAGGGCAACATCCGGAGGGAGACGTTGGGCGCCAAGTGCATGGTGCGTCACTTCTTTGCAAATTAGCCACATGGCCCCGCGCGCGGCAGGGAGTGTGTAAAACTAGCGGTTGATAAATCGCTTTAGCGACAGGGCACATTGCTTTGGACGCTTGTTTTGGTATTTGGAGAAAGGAGACGGTTCCATGGCTCTTTGGGGCGGTCGTTTTGAGGCGGGCGTGGCCGAGGTCACGCAGGAGTTTGGCGCGTCGCTGCCGGTCGACAAACATCTCTATAAGCAGGATATCGCCGGCTCTAAGGCGCATGCCAAGATGTTGGCCGCCCAGGGCATCATCAGTGCCGAGGACGAGCAGGCGATTGCCAAGGGCCTGACCGGAATCGAACAGGATATCGATGCCGGCAACTTTACCTTCGACATCAACGATGAGGACATTCATATGTCCATCGAGAGCGAGCTGACGCGTCGCATCGGCGAGGCCGGCAAGCGCTTGCATACTGGGCGTTCGCGCAACGACCAGGTGGCGACCGATACGCGCCTGGGCGTCAAGGCGCTGGCCAAGGAGCTCATGGAGGCCAATCTTGAGCTGCGCCATGTGCTGGTGGATGCGGCCAAGAAGTACGACAAGGTGATTCTGCCGGGCTACACGCACATGCAACATGCTCAGCCCGTGCTGCTGTCGCATCACCTGCTGGCGTATTCCTGGATGTTCGCGCGCGACTTTACGCGTTTGAAGGCCGCCTTTGATGCTGCCGACAACTGCCCGCTGGGTGCCGCTGCGCTTGCCGGTACGAGCTATCCGCTCGATCGCCAGATGACGGCTGCCGAACTTGGCTTTGCGGGCGTGATCCCCAACTCGCTCGATGCCGTTTCCGACCGTGATTTTCTGCTCGATCTGCATTACGCCGGATCCGTCATGGCGATGCACCTGGCGCGTCTTTCCGAGGAGATCGTACTGTGGTCGAGCTCCGAATTTGGCTTTATCACGCTTTCCGACTCGTACTCCACTGGCTCGTCCATCATGCCGCAGAAGAAGAACCCCGACTTTGCCGAGCTTATCCGCGGCAAGAGCGGTCGCGTGTACGGCAACCTGGTGCAGCTGCTGGTAACCATGAAGGGCCTGCCGCTTGCTTATAACAAGGACTTGCAGGAGGACAAGGAGGGCGCGCTCGATACCGCCCATACGCTCATGCAGTGCCTGTCCGTTATGGCCGGAATGATTTCGACTTGGACCGTCAACGAGGATGCCATGGCGCGCGAGTGCGGCGTGGGGCACCTTGCCGCCACCGATGTTGCCGATTACCTGGCCAAGCGTGGCCTGCCGTTCCGCGAGGCACATGCCGTGGTGGGCCATCTGGTCCTGATGTGCGAGAAGCGCGGCTGCAATCTTGAGGACCTGCCGTTTGAGGTGTTCCAGGAGGCAAGCCCGCTCTTTGAGCGCGACATTACCGAGGCGCTCGATATCCCGTCGATTGTCGCCGCGCGCACGACCGAGGGCGGCACCGCTCCTGCCGCCGTTGCCGTGCAGTTGCAGCGTGCCGAGGCACAGCTCGTGGCTGACGAGGGCGTGTTTGGATCGCTGACCAAGGTCGTCGAGATGGGCCACGGAGCTAATTAGCTTATTGGATGCGTCTGTCTGGTGCGTTCATCATATCTTGCCTTTACGGGTGCCTGCTACGGTGGGCGCCCGTTTTGTTATAGAGAAGGAAGGAGCTTGTCGAGAACTTCTGTAGGACCTTTGGGCAGGTTGTGAAGGGGATACGTTCGCGGGCGGCAACCGACCGCCTGCTCTGTTCGGCGCAGTTGATGGGCGGTCGGATGGTACTCTAATCGGGCTTCGAAACAGAAGTGACACATATGGAGCGCTTTAATAAATTGCAGCGTTTCAATAAACAGCTTTTTGTTTAACTGCAGCTAAAACTCTGTTACGATGCAGTCCAGGCGGGTGCCGGAATGGGACTTGGGCACGCGCGAACCTACTTGAAAGGCTACCTTATGGCTATCGAGAAGACCTTCATCATGATTAAGCCCGACGCCGTGCGCGACCGCAAGATCGGCGAGATCGTTGCTCGCATTGAGCGCAGCGGCCTTGTCATCGAGCGCATGGAGATGACCACGCTCGAGCGCGCTACCGTCGAGGAGCACTACGCCCATCTGGCCGACAAGCCCTTCTTTGGCGGTCTCTGCGACTTTATGACGAGCGGTCCGGTCGTCAAGATGGTCGTTTCCGGTCTCTCCGCTGTTGCTAAGATGCGCACCCTCATGGGCGCTACCAACCCGCTTGAGGCTGCTCCTGGTACCATCCGCGGCGACTTTGCTGTCGATGTCAACGCCAACGTGATCCACGGCTCCGACTGCCTGGAGAACGCCGAGATTGAGATCAAGCGCTTCTTTGGCTAAACCAGCTTTGACTCCTTAAAGCTGTTAGCGTGTGGCTTGGGCGCCGCGGAAC
>CABUVC010000103.1 GCA_902494855.1 uncultured Collinsella sp. | reverse complement strand
CGCCGCATGTCTGAACCGCGCACAGCAGGTGCTGGAGATTAAGCCGAGCATCGTCGATGGCCAGCGTACGCTCGATGCGGCCGCGTCCGACTCAAAGGACGGGGCCGATGCGGTCGCCGTGTTCGATCACATGTCGTTTCGCTTTGACGATGCCGACGAGGATACCCTGTGCGATCTGAGCTTTGCCTGTCGTCGCGGGCAGACCACCGCGATCGTGGGCTCGACCGGTTCGGGTAAGTCGACGGTGGCAAAGCTCTTGCTGCGTTTTCACGATGCCACGAAGGGCGCCATACGCCTCAACGGTATTGATCTGCACGACCTTTCGCAAGACGAGATTCGCGGGCGCATTGCCTATGTGCCGCAGAAGGCGTGGCTGTTCTCGGGCACCGTGGCAAGCAATCTGCGCTTTGGCAACGAGGACGCGACCGAGGCGGACATGCTTCATGCGCTGCAGGTTGCCCAGAGCACCTTTGTGCTCGATCAACCGCAGGGGCTCGATACCCCGGTTGCCCAGGGCGGTACGAACTTCTCGGGTGGTCAGCGCCAGCGCCTGGCCATTGCTCGCGCGCTCATGAAGCGCGCCGACCTGTATATCTTCGACGACAGTTTTTCGGCCCTGGACTTTAAGACCGATGCGGCACTGCGCCATGCGCTGCAGGACGAGACGTGCGATGCCGCGGTGCTCATCATCGCCCAGCGCATCTCGACTATTTTGCATGCCGATCAGATCGTGGTGCTCAAGGACGGCGAGATCGTGGGCCTGGGCACGCACGACGAGCTCATGGAAACCTGCGAGGTGTACCGCGCTATCGCGGAATCGCAGATGAAGGGAGGTGAGTAGCATGACCGAGGAGCTCAAGAAGCAGGGCATCGCCGATGACGCCGCGGTTGCAGAGACAGTCGAGGAGACGGGCGCCACGCCCGGCCTGGACGAAGCCGCCAAGGCGGCGGAGCGCGAGGCTCGCCGCCAGGCGCTCTACGAGGAAAACGAGCGCGCCGAGGACGAGCGCGCCCGCGCCGAGGCAGAGCGCATGCGCGATGTTGACGACGAGGACGAGGACGAGACGCCCCGCGACACCTGGGCGACGGTGCGCCGCCTGTGGAGCGAGGCCGCCGGCGACCATTGGCGTTTCTATATCGTGTTCGCGAGCATCGTGTTCTATGCCATCTTTAACACCGCGGCGCCGGCCTACAGCGCCCGCGTGATCGATGAACTGTGGGGGCACATGAAGGTGGCGTTTGACAACAACACTACCTTCAGCATTACCTGGGAGAACTGCGGCAGGACCATCTTCATCTACTTTATGATCTGGACCGCCGCCGCCTCGTTCTACGCACTCCAGAGCTTTTTGATGTCGAGCGTTGCCGAGCGTCTCAACCTGCGTCTACGCAACCGCATCGCACAAAAGCTCAACCGTCTGCCGCTTGCCTTCTTTGACGCGCATCGTCCCGGTGAGGTCGTCAGCCGTGCGACCAACGACTTGGACAAGATGTCCGAGAGCATGCAGCGCGGATTGCTGCAGCTGCTTGTGTCGATCGGCACCGTGGTGGGCGCCGTGGGCGTGATGTTCGTGTTTAGCGTGCCGCTTACGCTAGTCTTTTTGTTCTTTACGGCGTTGTCGCTGCTGGTGACTAAGGTGGTTTCGCGCCGTACGCATGATGTGACGGGCGAGCGTCAGGAGTGGGTGTCCAAAATCACGAGCGCGGTCGAGGAAGGCTATTCGGGCCGTTTGGTGATTCGCGCATTCAACCGCGAGCACCAGAGCTCTGCCGAGGTGCACGAGGCCTCGGGCGAGCTGGCGCGCGTGAGCACCAAGGCCGACTTTATGATCAACGCCGTCGGACCCGCGGTTCGCTTTATCGGCCGTTTGGCGCAGATTGTGATTGCGCTCGTGGGCTGCAGCATGCTGGTCGCCGGTCACATGACCGTCGGCGTGTTCCAGGCGTTCTTCCAGTTTATCTACGAGGCGTCCGAACCCATGACGCAGCTGTCGTTCACTTTTAACTCGCTGCAGAGCGCGCTGGCGAGTGCGGAGCGCGTGTTCGACCTGCTTGATGAGCCCGAGATGGAGGCCGATCCGCTGCCGGACGAGGCCGCCAAGCTGCCGGGTCGCATTGAGGGCCGCGTCGCTTTTGAGCACGTGCGCTTTGGCTATGCGCCCGACAAGCCGCTCATGCGCGACGTGTCGTTTACCGCCGAGCCGGGCCAGAAGATTGCCGTGGTGGGAACCACGGGCGCAGGCAAGACGACGCTCATCAACCTGCTCATGCGCTTCTACGAGATTGACGGCGGGCGTATTACGCTCGACGGCGTGGATACGAGCCGCATGGATCGCGGCGAGTTGCGACAGCAGTTTGGCATGGTGCTACAGGACGCCTGGCTGTTCGACGGCACGATTGCCGAGAACATCGCCTACGGCTGCCCTGAGGCAACGCGCGAGGAGATTGTTGCGGCCGCTCGCGCCGCCCAGGTCGACTTCTTTGTGCGCACCATGCCTCAGGGCTACGACACGCGCGTAGCCAACGATGCCGAAAGCATCAGCCAGGGCCAGCGTCAGCTGCTGACCATCGCACGCGTGCTGCTCAACAACCCGGCGATTCTCATCCTGGACGAGGCGACCTCAAGTGTGGACACGCGCACCGAGCTTGCTATCGGCCGCGCCATGGACGCGCTCATGCGCGGGCGCACGAGCTTTGTGATCGCGCATCGCCTGTCGACGATCGTGGACGCCGACCTGATCTTGGTCATGGACCACGGCAACATTATCGAGCAAGGCACGCATAAGGAACTGCTGGCTGCCGAGGGTGCTTACGCCGACCTCTATCTGAGTCAGTTCGCATAATGTGACAAAGGGACAGTCCCGCATGTCACATCAAAAGGAATGGCGCGCCGGGGATTGATTCCCTGGCGCGCCTTTTGCGTCGGTGCCGATATTGTTTTGTGCCGCTTGCGTTCCTAACGTTCGTCCATGAGTTTGGCGACGAGGGCCTTGAGCTCGGCCACCTCTCGCTCGAGTTCTTTGACGCGGCGGGCGTTTTCGTTGATGCCCTGGCGGTTGAGGGCGCTCTGCTCGGCGGCATCGTCGGGCATGTACTCGCGATGCTGCTTGGCGTCGAAGCTCTCCTCGAACACGCGGCAGCCGTTGCGCTTGATGATGCGTCCCGGCACGCCCACGACGGTGCAGTTGTCGGGCACGTCCTTGACGACGACCGAGTTGCCGCCGATCTTGACGTTGTTGCCAATGCGAATGTTGCCGAGCACCTTGGCGCCTGTGCCCACGGTGACGTTGTTGCCCAGGGTGGGGTGGCGCTTGCCGGTCTCGTTGCCGGTGCCGCCAAGTGTGACGCCCTGATAGAGCACGCAGTTGTCGCCCACGATGGTGGTCTCGCCGATGACGACGCCCATGGCGTGGTCGATAAAGAAATGTTTGCCGATCTGTGCAGCGGGATGAATCTCGACGCCGGTGATGTGGCGGGTGATTTGCGAGAGCACGCGGGCGAGCGATCGATGACCGTGCTCCCAGAGCCAGTGCTCGGGTACGTGGTTCCATTTGGCATGCAGGCCGGGGTACGAAAGGAAAATGACCAGGCCGTTTTGTGCGGCGGGGTCCTGCGCTTGGACGGTCTTGATGTCCTCGCGAACGGTATTGATAAAGCTCACCGGCCGCCCTCCCTTAGCGCCATGGCAATGCGATTCAATAAAGTATAGCGATTCGCTAGGGATTAGGAAGGGCGATCTTGCTTTGCTTTGGGCGACAGGTGTCAGTTATGCAAACTTGCTGGTAATGGAGTCATGCTTTTGTGGGGTTGCGCACGAGGGGGCGCCGCAACCGTATACTGGTCAACTTGGACGTGTCCGCGCCCACAACTGAGAGGTTTTACTTCATGGGTTTCATCAATTTTATCGCCGAGTTGCTTAAGGATCCACGCACCGCGATTGCCAGCTGGATCGCCGCCGGCCCGCTCATGGCCTACGGCTGCGTGTTCCTGATCATCTTTATCGAGACGGGCGTGGTGTTCTTCCCGTTCCTTCCCGGCGATTCGCTGCTGTTTGCCTCGGGCTTCTTTGCCCACAACGGCGGCTTTAACATCGTGGCGCTTCTGGCCACCGCATGGGCCGCAGCCATCCTGGGCGATCAGTGCAACTTTATGATCGGCCACTTCTTTGGCCGCAAGATCATCGCCTCGGGCAAGGTAAAGGCCATGACGCCCGAGCGCATCAAAAAGTCCGAGGATTTCCTGGATAAGTGGGGCCATCTGGCCATCTTCCTCGGTCGCTTCTTCCCGTTCATCCGCACCTTTGTGCCTTTTATCGCCGGCATGGGCGGTATGCACTGGCGCAACTTTGTCATCTTTAACGTGCTGGGCGGCATTACCTGGTCGACGGTCTTTACGCTGCTGGGCTACTTCTTTGGTGGCATTCCGTTTGTGCAGGAGCACTTTGAGCTGCTGATCGTAGGCATCGTCGCCGTGTCGATCATTCCGACCGTGGTCGGTCTGGTTAAGGCTAAGCTGGGCAAAAAGAACGCGTAGCTCGAGCCAGCGCGCAAACCGTGCCGTTGAGGCCCGTCACCGCTTACGGTGGCGGGCCTTTTTGCTTCGGTCAAATGAAAATACTTTAGTTAGTTAAAGAAAAGCGTTTTATCCGATGCGTGTGCGGAGTACAATCTCGTGCATGCGAATCGACGTGCCATCGGCTTTGATGCTGTCCGCGTGTCCCGTCCGGCTCTACGCTCCGGGCGTGCGACGTTGCGACGCGGTCGGCCCCGGTCCTTGCGTGCGGGTTCGCGAGTATGCAACTGTGTATGTAAGGAGCGACATATGACTGTCGAGAAGAAGGATATCGATTGGGGTAGCCTCGGCTTTGGCTACATGAAGACCGATTACAGCTACGAGGCCCATTGGAAGGACGGCGAGTGGGACGAGGGCGGCCTGACTACCGACCACACCCTGCATGTCTCCGAGTGCGGTGGCATCTTCCATTACTGCCAGGAGGTCTTTGAGGGCCTGAAGGCCTACACCGCCGAGGACGGCAGCATCGTTTGCTTCCGTCCCGACATGAACGCCGAGCGTATGTACAACTCTGCGCAGCGCCTCGAGATGCCCCCGTTCCCCAAGGACAAGTTCGTTGAGGCCGTCAAGCAGGTCGTTTCTGCCAACGCCGCCTGGGTTCCGCCCTTCGGTTCCGGCGCGACCCTGTACGTGCGTCCGTTTATGATCGGCTCCGGTGACGTGATCGGCGTGGCTCCCGCTCCTGAGTACACGTTCCGCATTCTCGTGACCCCGGTCGGTCCGTACTTTAAGGGTGGCCTTAAGCCCGTCAAGCTGCGCGTTTCCGAGTATGACCGTGCGGCACCGCACGGCACCGGCAACATCAAGGCCGGCCTCAACTACGCCATGTCCCTCAAGCCCACGATGGAGGCCCATCGCGAGGGCTATGCCGAGAACCTGTATCTCGACTCCGAGTCCCGCACTTATGTCGAGGAGACCGGTGGCGCTAACGTCCTGTTCGTGAAGGAGGACGGCACGCTTGTCGTTCCGCAGTCGCACACTGACTCCATCCTGCCCTCCATCACCCGTCGCTCGCTCGTTCAGGTTGCTCAGGACCTGGGCATGACCGTTGACCAGCGTCCCGTCGAGTGGGCCGAGGTCAAGGCCGGCACCTTTGTCGAGTGCGGCCTGTGCGGCACCGCTGCCGTCATCTCCCCGGTCGGCGAGATCGACAACAAGGTTTACGGCGCCGACGAGACCGTGACCTTCCCGGCTGGCTACACCGAGATTGGCCCCGTGATGAAGAAGCTCCGCGAGACCCTGACCGGCATCCAATCTGGTGCTGTCGAGGATAAGCACGACTGGGTTTACACCGTCGCGTAAGCTGTCTTAGCTGTTCGGCCCGAGGGCAACCTTCCTTTCCGG
>CABUVC010000102.1 GCA_902494855.1 uncultured Collinsella sp. | reverse complement strand
GCGACCTCATCGAGCTCGACATGAGCGCGCTGGTCGCCGGCGCCAAGTACCGCGGCGAGTTCGAGGACCGCTTGAAGGCCGTGCTCAAGGAAGTGCAAAAGTCCGAGGGCAAGGTCATCCTGTTCATCGATGAGCTCCACACCATCGTGGGCGCGGGTGCCACCGAGGGCTCCATGGACGCCGGCAACATCCTCAAACCGGCGCTCGCTCGTGGCGACCTGCACGCGATCGGCGCGACCACGCTCGACGAGTACCGCAAGTACATCGAGAAGGACGCGGCGCTCGCCCGTCGTTTCCAGACCGTGATGGTCAGCGAGCCTACCGTCGAGGACACCATTTCAATCCTGCGTGGCCTGAAGGAGAAGTACGAGATCTTCCACGGCGTACACATCACCGATAGCGCGCTCGTGGCTGCCGCCGACCTCTCCGACCGCTACATCGCCGACCGCTTCCTGCCCGACAAGGCTATCGACCTGGTCGATGAGGCCGCGAGCCGCCTGCGCATGGAACTCGACAGCATGCCGGTCGAGATCGACGCCACCACGCGTCAGCTCACCCAGCTGCAGATCGAGGAACAGGCGCTCATGAAAGAGACCGACGACGCCTCTAAGGAGCGTTTGGAGGCTCTGCGCCAAGAGATTGCCGAAGTCCAGGAAAAGCTCAACGTGCAAAAGGCCGGCTGGCTCAACCAAAAGAACGCCATCGACCACGTGCAGGAGCTTAAGGGCCAGCTTGACGCGGCCAAGAGCGAAGAGGAGCGCGCGACGCGCAACGGCGATCTGGGCCGTGCGTCCGAGCTTCGCTATTCTGTGATCCCGGGTCTGCAGCAGCAGATTCAGGATTCCGAGGCTGCGCTCGAGGCGCAAAAGCAGCAGGACGGCGAGGGCCTCAACGAACAGGTGACCTCCGACGAGATCGCCGAGGTCGTGAGCGCCTGGACCGGTGTGCCCGTGTCCAAGATGATGCAGGGCGAGCTCGACAAGTTGAAGGGCTTGGAGGGCGAGCTGCATAAGCGCGTTATCGGTCAGGACGAGGCCGTCTCCGCTGTAGCCGCGGCCGTGCGTCGCAGCCGTGCGGGTCTCTCCGACCCAGACAAGCCCATCGGCAGCTTCTTCTTCCTGGGCCCCACCGGCGTAGGCAAGACCGAGCTCGCCAAGGCGCTGGCCGAGTGCCTGTTCGATGACGAGCGCGCGCTCGTGCGTATCGACATGTCCGAGTATATGGAGAAGTTCAGCGTCCAGCGTCTGATCGGTGCGCCCCCGGGATACGTGGGCTATGACGAGGGCGGCCAGCTCACCGAGGCCGTGCGCCGTCGTCCCTACTCCGTGATCTTGCTCGACGAGATGGAGAAGGCTCATCCGGATGTCTTTAACGTGCTGCTGCAGGTGCTCGACGACGGCCGTTTGACCGACGGTCAGGGTCGCCAAGTGTCCTTCAAGAACACGATTATCATCATGACGTCCAACGTGGGCTCCAAGGCTATCGCCGATCTGTCCGGCAAGGACGAGGAGGAGATGCGCCATCAGGTCGACGCGGCCATGGCTCAGACCTTCCGCCCCGAGTTCCTCAACCGTATCGACGATATCGTGGTGTTCCATCCGCTCGGCATGGCGCAGATCGAGAAGATCGTCGACATCCAGCTCGCCGACGTCCGCGCGCGTCTGGCCAAGGAGCGCATGACGCTGGCCATCACCCCGGCGGCCAAGCAGATGCTCGCCGTGGGCGGCCTGGACCCGGTCTTTGGCGCCCGTCCGCTCAAGCGTCTGGTTCAGCGCGAGGTCGTGGATGCCATCGCCGCCGCTATCATCGACGGCACGGTGCGCGAGGGCGATCAGGTGACGGTCGATGTCGACAAGGACGGCGGCTTTACCGTCGTGTGCGACAACACGCCGGCGGCCACCTACGAAGTCCCCGACGCCGAGTAGATTTTGGGCCGGCTTTAAAACCGCCCCTCATCGCAAAACGCCAAGGGCGGCGGATCCAATCGGGTCCGCCGCCCTTTTTCGTGCGACAATCGATGGTGTTGAACGTGAGTACATGGCAAGGAGCTATGCAGATGACAGACAAGAACAAGACGAACACGCCGGCGACCGATGCCGCACCCGCCGCACCTAAGCCTGCGCCTAAACCGGCGCCCAAGCCGCGCGACCCCTATATCCGTGCCGAGAACGAGGATGACGACGGCTACGATCCTTATAGCGATCGTCGCCCCGAGCGCGAACCCCTCTTCGAAGCCGACCCCTGGCGTTAAGTAGCTCATTTGGGACGGGGCTTTTTTAGCTACTTTGTTTTCGGCTAGAGGCGTTCATGCCTGCCCCCTCGGCCGCTCGATATCCTCCGGGAGGGGCCACTAATAGAAAACTTGCTTATCCATTAATCAAGATACGCATAATCTTGCTCTCCTGCTAATCAAGAATCGTTATAATCTTGATTAGCAGGAGAGCAAGATTGGAGAATTATGGCATTCAACGACTTGGTGGCTCAAAAAATAAAGGACTTTGAGCAACAGGGGATTCCGCGGGTCTTTGAGCGCGACCTTGATCTGGGCAACCCGCAGGAGCCAAAGCGCGACAACATCGTATATGTGATTGTGGGCGCCCGTCGTTGTGGAAAGACGTATCGCCTGTATCAGGAGATGCGGCGGCTTCAGGGCCAAGGCGTCGAGCTTGACCGGATGCTATATTTCAATTTTGAGGATGAGCGCTTGCGTCCGTATGAGCCATCGCTACTAGCGGACGTGCTCGATACATTCTATGCACTATATCCTGCTGCTCGAGGCGAGGGCGCCTACCTTTTCTTTGACGAGATCCAGGAAATACCCGAATGGGGTGCGTTTCTGCGACGCGTGGTCGATACGGAGAAGGCGACCGTTTACGTGACGGGATCTTCTTCTAAGATGCTGTCCTCAGAACTTGAGAGCGAGTTCAGGGGCCGTTCTCTTGTGCGAGAGCTTTTTCCGTTGAGTTTTTCGGAATACGTCCGATATAAGACGGGGGGCGTTCCTGAGTCGAACGCGCCCTTCTCCTCAAGCGCTGCAGCGTTGCTCCGACACCATCTGGTCGGATATCTCGAGCGAGGGGGATTCATCGCGACACTTGAGCAGACGCCCGCAGACGCGATTCAGCTGCTACAGGAATATGCGTCGCGAACGGTCGCCATGGACGTCGTTGAACGTTACGACGTCAAGAACCCCCGTTTGGCCTCGCTGTTTCTGGCACGGTGCATGGCATCTTCGGGACGAGAGCTGTCAGTGAACAAAGTGTACAACGAGTTCAAGAGCAGACAGATATCCGTCAGTCGAAATACGCTCAGCGACTTACTTGAGTATTACGAGGACGCCTACCTGCTGTTTTCGGTGCCGGAGTTCACGCGTTCGCTTGCAAATAATACGCGGTCTGCGTCTAAGGTCTACGCCGTCGATCCTGCGATGTTCGGAGCGTTCTCCCCCGCATCGGCATTGGATCATGGTCAGAGGCTCGAGACCGCGGTGTTCAATGCGCTCAGAAGAAGGACCCCCGCCGTGCGGCCCGGTTCGGTTTGCCGCCTGCTGATTAAAGATAAGAATAAAAGCCATGAGGTGGACTTTGTGGCTGGGGATGCACTGCTCATGCAGGCTTACGGCCTGATTCAGGTAAGTGTGGATATGACAAGCGAGAAAACGCGCGAGCGCGAAATTGCCGCGCTCGATGCCGCGATGGCCCAGTTTGATCTTGGCGAGTCGGTAATCGTTACCATGGATGAGCAGGCCGATATTCCATGCAAACACGGCGTGGTACATGCTGTGCCCGCATGGAAGTGGCTCCTTTCCTAATCGTCTATGGATTTGCGAGGCCAGGACTCAGGTGTCATGGTCCGCTAGTCCTGGGCCTTGATGCTCGGCAGGAGAATCTGGGCGAGGTAGTCGGTCTCGAGTTTGGTCGCGGCGTCTGCCTTGCCGTCTTTGCCGACCAGTACGTTCTTGATCTGGCTATAGGTGTAGCGGTTACCGGTCGTGAGCTCGACAAGCTCAATGGCCGTGTCCATGGGGTAGGTTGACACGGGATTCTGCGTCCGTCCGTTGATGGTCTGGGGCACCACGTACGGATAGACGGGGCCGCTGGCGTAGACGGTATAACCGTTGCCTAGATTGGCCGCACCCAAAACCGTATCGCCCTCATCGGGCGTAAAGCTCTCGCCCTCGCGCACCGCGACGAGCGTCACAATCGGCGTATCGCTGTCGCCGGCAAGATAGATGCATAGCGTGCTGCCATTCTGCCAAGTCTCGACCTTGCCGTACCACTCGACGGGGATATCGAGCTGGTAAAGGTCGGTTGCCTTGTGACGGGCGTCGGCATCACGGGCCGCCTGTGCCTTTTGCGCGCTCACGGCATTGACGGCGGCGTCGCGCCGCGCGGTTGCCGCCTGCTGGAGCACCTTGGCGGTGGCGGCGGAGCTCGCGCCTCCCTCCTCGGCATATTTGGCGGCGGCATCGATCTGGTCGTCGGTTACCGTGTCGGCCGAAGGCACCTTGAGCTTAAAGGTGGCCTGGGCACTTAAATCCTGTCCATCGCTCTTAACGGTGACCTGCGTCTTGGTGGTCGGGACGGTATAGATGGTGCCGTCGGCCGCGATGGGGGAGGCGGCGATGGAGAGCGTGTAATCGCCGGGTAGCAGTTTGATGCCGCGGCCGTGCTCATCAACGTAGAGCGTTTCGCTCACGGATGAGCCGTCGGAGTCCTGCCCGCTCACCTGTACGGGAATCTTGGAGCCAGTGGAACAGTCGAGGCCCGCGGCATGCACGCCAATCTGCACCGACATCATCGTGTGGGCATTGGCGGCGACAGCGGCAGCCTGCTCTTGCTGATATCCGTTCCAGGCAGCATAGCCTGCACCGCCGGCGACGAGCGCGACGGCCACGACACCGGCGACCATCAGATTGCGGCGCTTGGGCGACATCTTGCGATGGCGGACCTCGGCTTCGTGTGCCGAGGGAACGGACGGCAGGGGAATATCGCCCATGGCGATGGTCTCATCCACGGCTGGTGCGGAACCCAGGCCAGGAAGCTCGCGAGTCAGCGAATCTTCGGCCGGTAAGCTGTCGAGCAAGACGGTTTCCTCGCCCGTGTCGGATTCGGGCTGGTCGTCGGCCTCGCTATCGTCCTCTTCGGCTTCGTCAGGAGCGTCTTTGGCGTCGCCGCCTTCGTCCTCAGTGTCTTCGTGCACCTCGTCTTGCGCGTCGACGACCGAATCGCTAAACGAGAGCTCGTCTAGCGCGATCCGGTCAAGGCTCTCCAGGGCTTCGGCACATGCTTCCGCATCCTGGGCCGCATCCTCGCGGCCATACGTCTCATCGCTCATATATCCCCCAATGCAATATCGGCTCAACACTGTACCCAAAAATGGAGCCATATAAAGCGCATACGAAATATAAGATCCGATTTAACCTGAGCGCATCGTTCGGCCGCATCCTCGCGGCAGCAAAAGGCCCCCGGAACGCGGACGAATCACATTCCGGGGGCTCTGCAATGCGTTGAGTTGCGCGGAGCCGGCTATGCTGCTTCACATTCAAGCGGCGTTTGCGCCGGGCATGTTACTCGGCGTGCGCGTAATCAACCTTGGCGCGGCGAGCGGTAGCCTTCTCCCAATCGCTGGTGCCCTCAAAGACGTCCTGCTTGTAGGGATTGCGGCCGAGCTTCTTGGCACGGTAGACGATGTAGATGATCGCGGCGACGTTGGCGACCAGCGCGGCGATCGAGACCGCGGTAGCGGCGCCGGGGTCGAGCGTGGAGTGGGTCACAAAGATGGACTCCTCCTGGAAGTACGGGAATACCTGGGCAAACATGCACCAAATAGCCAGCGTAAAGGCACGGTTCTGGATCCAGCCGCCCTTGTTCCAGATAAAGGCGGCGACGGTGGGCGCCAGCAGCAGTGCAAAGCCGCAGAACCAGGAGTG
>CABUVC010000101.1 GCA_902494855.1 uncultured Collinsella sp. | reverse complement strand
CGTTAAGCGTCTCGTCCATACGCATATATAGGTCAATGCGCGCCAGGCCCGTGGCGGCGCACAGCAGCCACTCGGCAGAAAGACGGGGGTGCTCCTCGCCGCGCTCGGCCAGGTACTCCTTGGTCCACTCGAGACAACGCTTGATGGTCCAAATCTCGTTTGCCATGGGGCCCTCCCCTCTTAAGCGCCGGACGGCGCGCGAATGTCGGAGCAGATTGTAAGCGAGGCCAGCGCTTGGCAAGGGGCGATTGAAGGCGATTATCGAGAATCAGCCCAGAATTTTGCACCGAGCTCGCTCAAAGTGTTCATTCGCTGACGTCTAAATTTGCATTCGTCAAGCTTTTGGCAAGGTTGCCCCAAAACTGACCAATCTCTAACCAAGAACTTGCCACATCGCTTGACGCACGACCCATCAAAAATCGCTCCGCGACTTCTTGAACGATATTTTGAGCAATATTTTCGATAGCGGACTTATGCCGTCAATTACCTTAAGCAGGTAAGCAGCTCAAATGACATCACAGCCGACTGAATAAAATATCAAGGCAATGTCACCAATGACTCCCTACGGATCATTTGACAACCAAGGAAACGCCGATGTTTTGGCAATGTCAGCGAGCGACGTCCAGAGCGAACAAGTTGGCATGAAAAAGGCAAGGCATAGACCTTCTGGTCATGCCTTGCCTTTTGAATGACAAATTGTCGCTCTGGACGTCGCGCAGCGTCGAGTCGTTACGCGGTTTGTAAAACCGCGTAACCTACACGGCCTGTGCCAGCTTCTCGGCACGCTCGGCGGCGGCGAGCGCCTCGATGACGGTGCCGAGCTGGTCGCCCAGGAGGACGCCATTGTAGGTGGAGTTGAAACCGATGCGGTGATCGGTCACGCGGTCCTGGGGCTGGTTGTAGGTACGGATCTTCTCGGAACGGTTGCCGTGGCCGATCTGGCTCTGGCGCTCGGCACCGAGCTCTGCCTGCTGCTTCTCGAGCTCCATCTCGTACAGACGGGCGCGCAGCATCTGCATGCAGACCTCGCGATTCTGAATCTGGGAGCGCTGCTCCTGCGACTGCACCACGGTGTTGGTGGGCAGGTGGGTGATGCGCACGGCGGAATAAGTGGTGTTAACGCACTGACCGCCAGGACCGGAGGCGCAGTAGGTGTCGATGCGCAGGTCGGACTGGTTGATCTGGACGTCGATCTCCTCGGCCTCGGGAAGCACGGCGACGGTTGCCGTGGAGGTCTGGATACGGCCCTGGGACTCGGTCTTGGGAACGCGCTGGACGCGGTGCACGCCGGACTCGAACTTCATGACGGAGTAGACGCGGTCGCCCTCGACCTTGAACTCGATGGACTTAAAGCCGCCGGCCTCGCTGGGGCTGGAGTCGAGCACGGTGGTCTTCCAGCCGCGCGACTCGCAGAAGCGCTGATACATCTTGTACAGATCGCCGGCAAAGATAGCCGCCTCGTCGCCACCAGCGGCGGAGCGAATCTCGACGATGGTGTTCTTGTCGTCGTTGGGGTCGCTCGGGATGAGCATGTACTTAATGTCTTCCTCGAGCTGGGGAAGCTTGGCCTCGTTTTCGGAGATGTCCATCTGGAGCATCTCCTTCTCATCGGCATCGGTAGTATCGTGGAGCATTTCCTTGGCAGCCTCGATGTCATCGAGCGCGCCGATGTACTCGCGCGAGGCGGCGATGAGGTCGGACTGGTGCGCGTACTCCTTGTTGAGACGCGTGAACTCCTTGATATCGGAAGCGACGGCCGGGTCGGAAAGCTTTTTCTCGAGCTCCTCGTAGGCCTTGATGATCTTTTCGAGCTTGTCGCGCATGGCGGGACTCCTTTATATGCGTGAAGGTGAAAATCGGCAGAATTGATGGGGCGCACGGCGCCATTGCGGGGGTAAGTCCAGCTAGAGCATGTCGATCTTCAGATACATGCGCATCCCTTCGCGTACGGGGTACATAGTTGCGGTCTAACCCATACATGATAGCGTGCGCAGGCAAACCTGCATATAACCCGCACGGAATCCGACAAAGGGAGAGTCCCTTTGTCGGATTCTAGAGCGTATGGAGCAGGGCGATGAGGAAGCGGATGCCCTGGAGGTAGGCGCGGCGGGTGATGCGCTCGTTGGTGCCGTGGACGCCGCGATCACACTCGTCGTCATCAACCACAAAGGCCGAGAAGCGAATGCACTCAGGGCAAATGTGCTGGTAGTTGGCAGCGTCGGTCGCACCGATCACGGTCGAGGGCACAATTGCCACTGGCTCGAATGATCCATTTTCCTCCGTCTCCTTTGGATCACGGAAATAGCGGGCGGCGATGGAGCGAACCGCCTCGAGGCCGGGACCACCGATGCGCGGGGACGGCGAGGGTTCGGAGCTGCCGGGGCCTAGCTCCACTTCGACACGACCGGCAAGGTCCGCCCCGGCAACCGCCTCACGGCAGCGCGCCACAACGTCGGCCACGCTCGTGCCCTCGAGCATGCGGAAGTTGATGTTGGCCCACATATCCTGCGGCATTACGTTGGCGCCGGTGCTGCCACCCTCAATCTGCGTGGGTGCGCAGGTGGTCGTCACCAGCGGATAGAGCTTCTTGCTGGCGAGGCAATCGCGGACAATGGCGCCCCCGTTGGCGGCAATTTCATCCGCCGTGTAGAGCCCCAGCTCGACGAGCTGGGCGGCAAGCAAATCGGTCACGCGCGTCGGCCACTCGATATCGCAGATTGCGGTGATGGCACGGCTCAACACCTCGAGCGACGTGCCGCCGTAGGGATTAGAAGAATGTCCACCCGCGCTCTTTGTCTTGAGCACGATATCGGCATAGCCCTTCTCCGCGAGGTCGGCGTGCATGAGCCAACCCTCGCCCGCGCTGTACTCGGCATCCGAAACGATGCGGTAGTCGCCCTCGTCGATCAGGAACTCGAGCTCAACACCGCGCTCCTCGAGCGCGCGGCCGATGGTGCCTGCGCCGTACTGCGTGGTTTCCTCGTCCTGGCCAAAGGCCAGGAGCAGCGTGCGCTCGTGCTGCCAACCGTGCGCCAGCGCATACTCGACAGCCTCGAGAATGCCTGCGACCTGGTCCTTCATGTCGATCGCGCCGCGACCCCAAATGTAGGTGTCGTCCACGTGCCCGCTAAAGGGGGCGTGCGTCCAGTCGGCCTCGGTACCCGGCACCACGGGGACCACGTCCATGTGGCCCATGAGCATAACGGGCTTGAGGGCAGGGTCGGAACCGCTAAGTGTCACCAGCAGCGAATGATTGATAAGCTCGACCTCGCCCGCCGCAAATACGTGCGGCCAGGCCTGCTGCATATAGGCGCGCAGGTCGTCGAACGGCTGCCAGTTCACCGCCTCGGCATCCATGCTCGAGATGGTCGGAAACGACAGCACGCGCCCCAGGCGCTCGCACGCGCCAGTTTCATCCAAATCGGCAAAATCATCCTCATGCGCAAAGAAGCGCCAAACCTCGGCCATGACATCCTTTCGATTGTGATGACGAGGGCCGCCCCACCGGAGCGGCCCTGCCACGTAAGCGTTTGCGGTCGGTTATTTGTCCTCGAGATAACGCGAGAGGAACTCGCGAGTGCGCTGGTGCTTGGGGTTGCCGAAGAGCTCGGCCGGCGCGGCATCCTCGAGCACCACGCCCTTGTCCATAAAGACCACGCGGTCGGACACCGTGCGAGCAAAGGCCATCTCGTGCGTGACGACGACCATGGTCATGCCGTCGGCCGCGAGCTTGCGCATGACCTCGAGCACCTCGCCCACGATCTCGGGGTCGAGCGCCGAGGTCGGCTCGTCAAACAGCATGATCTGCGGATTCATGCACAGGGCACGAGCGATGGCCACACGCTGCTTTTGACCACCGGACAGGCGGCCCACGGCGGCGTGCGCGAGCTTTTCGAGTCCCACGCTCGCCAGATGCTCCATCGCGACCTTCTCGGCCTCGGCCTTGCTCATCTTTTTGAGCGTGACGGGCGCGAGCGTGCAGTTGTCGAGCACGTCCATGTTGTTGAACAGGTTGAAGCCCTGGAACACCATGCCGATGTCCTCGCGCAGCTTGTTGATGTTGCAGCGCTCGGCCGTGAGGTCCTGGCCGTGGAACCAGATGTGGCCCGCGTCCGGGGTCT
The DNA here is from genome assembly GCA_902494855.1 of uncultured Collinsella sp. Taxonomy (GTDB): domain Bacteria; phylum Actinomycetota; class Coriobacteriia; order Coriobacteriales; family Coriobacteriaceae; genus Collinsella. The sequence goes on along the minus strand of CABUVC010000101.1, from coordinate 1,887 downwards.
CGAGCAGGTTGAGGCAGCGCAGGAAGGTCGACTTGCCCGAACCCGAGGCGCCGATAATGGTGACGACCTCGCCGGGATTGACGGACAGGTCGATGCCCTTGAGTACCTCGAGCGAGCCGAAGCTCTTGCGCAGGCCCTCGACGCGGATGAGCGGCTCTTTAGTTTGTGCGGCGGCCGCGGTGCCGGTAGTGGCGGTATCTGCCATGATGATTCTCCTCGTCTTGAGCCTAGTTGGAGCTGGGCAGCGTTGCCGGAGCCTCGGCGCCGAGCTTTTTGCCAAAGGCCTCGAGCAGGCGGCTCGCCACGAGCGTCAGGATCAGGTAGACCACGAGTGCCACGCAGTAGACCTCCATCTGGCGGTAGTACACGCCGGCGACGGTGGTGGTGGCGTACATGAGGTCGAACACGCCGATGACCGAGAGCACCGACGAGTCCTTGATGTTGATGATGAGCTCGTTGGTGAGCGCCGGGATCGCGTTTTTAATGCCCTGGGGAAACACGACTTTGCGCATGGCCTGCCACTGCGACAGACCCAGCGAGCGCGCCGCCTCGGCCTGGCCGGGATCGATGGACTCGATACCGCCGCGCAGGACCTCCATCATGTAAGCGGTGGAGTTGAGCGAGATGGTGACGAGACCGGCGGTGAAGGTACTCCAAATCTGGTTGGCCTGGGCGGTCTCGAAGCCCATGCCGCGCAAAACGGTGAAGCCCGCGTAATAGATGAGCAGGCCCTGGACCATCATGGGCGTGCCGCGCACGATGGTAGAGTAGACGGTCGCAAAGCCGCGGCCAATGCTCTTAAAGAAGCGCACCAGGTCGTTATCCACGCGATCGAAGGTCTGAATACGCAGGAACACAAAGAGCAGCGCCAGGAAGAATGCGATGACGGTACCGAAGGTCGCAAGCGCGATGGTGATCTCGATGCCGCGGATAAAGAAGTCCCCGCTCTTGTAGGTCATGTAGACCAGGCTCGACAAAAAGTCGCTGGGGTTGGAGTCCGAGACAATGCTCACCTGCACCAGGTCGATAAATGACATGACGCAGCGGTCGACAAAGAAGATCGCCGCGATGGCGACCACGACGTAGCTGCCCAGGCGCGCGCCGCGACGGAAGCGCTCGGAAGCAAACGGCGACGTTTCGCGATAGTCGTTCCAGTGCATGAGCTTGGTGACCAGCGCCGCCGCCGACACGACGAGCCAGGCCCAAAGAATCGCCCAGAGGCAGTCTTGGAACACGCCCGTAGGCGCCAAGAAGCTCAGCGGCGTAGGATTGCGTTGGCTAAACGCCAGGCCGAGCGCTGCGATAACGCTCGTGCCCAGGTACACATAACGGTGGTCGGCCTTGATGAAGGAGGCCAGACGATTGATGGTTTTCATGCTGCCTCCCTATGCCGGCTGACGATCGAGGCACGCGTCCCACATTTGGTCGCGTTCCTCTTGGCTGACGCCCTTGAGCGTCTTGTCGATGAGCTTAAGCAGCTTATCCGAGCCCTTGCGGCAACCAACATTTGCCGCGACCTCCCGCTTAAAGCCCTCGCCCTCGGCAAAATGGATGGGGACGATACCGGGATTTTGGGCCATATAGCCCTTCTCGTTCTCGGTGTTGTAGGTCACGGCGTCGCACGTGCCCTGCAGCAGATTCGAGAACACCGTGGGGACGGAGTCAACCGGGTTCTTGTGCACAACGCCCGGGATCTCGTCGATGACGGTATCGAGCATGGTGTCCTTTTGGCCGAGTACCGTGGCACCGCTAAAGTCGCTGAGCTTGGTCGCGTTTTGGTAGGGCGAGCCCTCTTTTACGAACAGGCCAAAGTAGCCAATGAAGTACGGGTCGGAGAAGCCGACCGACTCCTCGCGCTCGGGCGTGGCGCTCATGCCGGCGATGATG